>CALLVJ010000335.1 GCA_938010625.1 uncultured Stomatobaculum sp.
ACCATGAATATAGATCCGCGCGCACTTTCTAAAGATGGGTTTTTGAAGGATCAGGACTATCTGGTCAATTTTCCCTATGGACGCTATCCCACTTCTTATAATGGCTGCGGCTGGGTTGCCATCTACAACGCGGAACATGCTGCAGGGCGGGGCATTGCGGCGGAGGCAGTCTATGAAGCCATGTGCAGCATTCTCCCCTATGAGGGTACCCACGGCACGCCCTTTCCGACTATGGTTCGCTATTTTGAGGAGCAGAATATACCTGTCGCCCGCATTTACGGGAGCGGAGAAGAGTTGGTGCGGGTTGTGGAGGAGAGACAGGTGCCGCGCGGCATTCTCCGCTATATCGAAGGGAGGGAGCCGCATTATATAGCTTTTGTCCGGGTCGACGAAGAGAAACCGGCGCGCTATCGCTTTTTCAACGCAGCCGATGGCAAGGAAGATTTTATTGAGACGATGGAATGTTTTCGCAGAGAGCATATCTGCGGTCGGCGCGTGGTGAGAGTTCTGCTGCCGGGAGAGGAGAGAGAAGATGCACGAGCGCGTGGCAAAAACCATATTGTCGACGCAAAATGGTCTGAACATTTACCGTGGCGGCGTGTGCAGTATTCTGTCCTGCGACGCAAAAATAGCATCGAGTCGCTTTCGGGAATCGGACGGGGAGCTTGAGGCAAAAATTAATGCGCCGGAGCTTCTTGAGGCGACCTTACAGCGCAAACAGAGCCGCTGTATGATTATGGTAGGCTCTGCGAGTGAGCCTTACCCAAGGGAAGAGGAGGAGACGCTCTTAATGCGCCGCTCGCTCGAGGTGATTGACCGCTTGGAGTTTGGCGTATCGCTCCGCACGAAGTCGCTGCGGCTGCTCCGGGATCTTGATGTGCTGCAGAGCATTCACCGGAAGACACGCTGTGTGGTCGAGGTCATGCTGACCACAGCGGACGAGGAGCTCGCGGCGCGACTGGAACCGGCAGAAAGCGGTACTGCAGAGCGGTTGAAACTCCTCGCAGCACTTCGCGATGCGGGCATTCCAACGGTTGTGACGCTGGGTCCTGTGCTTCCGTATCTGACGGACAGCCTTGCGAATCTCGAGGCGCTGCTCGCCGACTGCGTGGAGACGGGTGTCTATGGCGTCCTGCAAAATGGTTTTGGCGTGACGCTCCGCGCGGGTTCCTCCGCCTACTTTTTTTCCCGTCTTAGGGAACTCTCGCCGGAGCTGCCAGAGCGCTACGAAGCGCTTTTGCCGCCGGGAAAACTGAGAAAGGCCGGCACTTTTCTCTCGCCCCATGCAGAGGTGCTTGCCGCTTTTTTTCAGAAGAGCACGGATGCCTGCAAACTGGTGACAGATGCCGAAACTTTGTTTGCCTACCGTCATGCGTTTGAAGATAGACGTGCGGGAAAGCAGCTCTCGCTCTTTGACCTTTTTGAGACCTGAGGCAACTCAAAGTTCCCAGCCGCCTGAGAGTGTCAGAATGTTGCCCGTGAAATAGGCGGGCGCAGCTGCGACCTGGCAGACAAGGGCAGCGACTTCTTCCGGGCTGCCGAGATGTCCCGCGGGGATTTCCTCTTCGAGAGTCTTTCGTTCTTTTGCATCGAGCCAGGCGTTCATGTCAGTGTCAATCGCCCCGGGCGCAATCGCGTTGACCTGAATGTTAGATGGTGCAAGTTCTTTGGCGAGTGCCCTTGTAAAGCTGTTGATTCCGCCTTTGGCAGCAGAGTAGGCAACTTCGCAGGAAGCACCGCGGCTGCCCCAGACCGAAGACATAAAGATGAGTTTTCCGCAGCCGACCTGCAGCATACGCGGAATGGCGAGCCGCGAGAGATAAAAACAGGAACTGAGATCCGTGCGGATTAGCTGATCCCAGTCCTCAGGTGTCATATCTTGCAGAAGACTGATACAAGAGATACCGGCATTGGAAACCAGAATATCTAGTTGCGAAAAGCTCTGATCAAAGGCTAAAAAAATATACGAGCAGGCAGCGCTGTCGCCGATATCTGCGAGTAAGGAGACAACGCGCACACCCCTGGCCCGGCATTCGGTTATGCAGGCTTCCAGCTTTTCCTGCTCTTTTCGCGCAATCAGAAAAAGGTCGTAGCCGGCTGCTGCGAGCGCAATAGCAGTCGCGCGGCCAATGCCGCGGGAAGCGCCGGTCACGAGAGCCGTTTTTCGGCGCTGCAAAGAAAGGTCAATTTTGTTTGTCTGAGTGTATTCCATGATGGTGAGGCTCCTTTTTGATTCGATTGTCTCCAGTGTAGCACGCGGCAGGGCTTGCGCCAATTCCCAGCGCTGTGCTAGACTACAAGCGCGCGAAGAGCGCGCGTTTTTTTGTGAAAGAAAGTGAGGCACTATGAGCCAGATTTATGACATGATTATCATTGGTTCCGGTCCGGCAGGGCTTGCGGCAGCCATTTACGGCCAGCGAGCTAGGCTAAATCTGCTTGTCATAGAAAAGCAGATGATCAGCGGAGGGCAGATCATTAATACGACAGAAGTTGACAATTATCCGGGACTGCCGGGAATAGGCGGTTTTGAACTCGGGCAGAAATTCCGGGAACACGCAGAGAAGCTCGGCGCGTCTTTCGTGACCGATGAAGTGCAGAAAGTAACAATCCGTGCGGATGGCACAAAGACAGTGATTTGCGCTGCGGAGGCATATGCGGCAAAGACGCTTGTCATTGCGAGCGGCGCAGAGCACTCACTGCTCGGCGTGCCGGGGGAGAAAGAACTGACCGGCAACGGCGTCTCCTACTGCGCGACCTGTGACGGCAATTTCTACCGAAATCAGATCACGGCAGTGGTTGGCGGCGGCGATGTGGCGCTCGGCGATGCACTGTATCTCGCGCGGCTCTGTCAGAAAGTTTATCTGATTCACCGCCGCGACAGTTTCCGCGGCGCAAAGATTCTCGAGGACAAGGTCCGTGAGACGGAGAATATTGAACTTGTGCTGGATTCGACGGTCGAGGAAGTGCAGGGCGAGGGACATGTGCAGAGTATCCGCGTGAAAAACAAAAAGAGCGGCACAGAGACGAAGCTTGCTGTCAACGGCCTCTTCATTGCGGTCGGCATTGTCCCCGAGTCAAAGAGTTTCTCGTTCTTAAAGACCGATGAGAGAGGCTATGTGCTTGCGGACGAGACTTGCGAGACCAATGTGCCGGGTGTTTATGCGGCAGGTGATGTGCGGAAAAAGCAGCTTCGTCAGGTTATCACCGCAGTTGCCGACGGCGCAAATGCCGCGGAGAGCGCAGTGCGCTACCTGACAGAGCGATGAGAGCAAAGATCAGACGGGTGCTTTGGCGCCTGCTGTTTCTATTGCCGGTGCTGTTTCTTCTGGTCGGCTGTGCGGCAGAGAGTGGCGCAGCGCAGGGGAGCAGTGCGGACAGCGCTGCGGCGGTGACGGAGACAGCGCGTGCAAAGGATAGCAGTCAGCGCGCAGCAAAGTCGAAGAAGAAGCAGAAAAAAAGGAAGAAGTCTGAGAAACAGCAGACAGCAGAGAGCTCCGGAGAGAGCGGGCAACGCAGAGCAGAGGCGACTGCAAGAGCAGAGAAAAGTCAGACGAAGCGGGAGACAACTGCGATAGCGGCGGCGCAGAGCGAAACCAGTGATAGGGAGACAGGCGGTATCCGTGAGGATGGCAGCTATACTTCACGCGATGAGGTCGCGCTGTACCTCCACACCTACCAGAAGCTCCCCCAAAACTTTATTTCAAAGCGGGATGCCGAAGAGCAGGGGTTTCGTTTTGGAGAAGATGATTTTGGCGAGAGTTTCCCTGGTAAGAGCGTCGGCGGTTCCCGCTTTGGCAATTACGACGGACTGCTCCCGGACAAAGCAGGGCGACGCTACTATGAGTGCGATATCGACTATACGGGCGGCAGGCGGAATGCAAAGCGCCTGGTCTACTCGAACGACGGACTCATCTTCTATACCGAAGATCACTACAAGACTTTTGTGCAGCTCTATTAGGGGAGAATTATGCGAAATACCAGATGGATGATTTACAGCAGGCGGGCCGATTTCGGGGCGATTTCGACCCGCTTTTCTGTTTCGCCGATGCTGGCGCGCATTCTGATTAACCGGGGCGTCGCAGCCGATGAAATCGGCGCCTATCTGAAGGGAACATTAGACGATATTCCGCGCGGCGGTTTGTTGCCTGACATTGGGAAGAGCGTCAGAATTCTGGCGGAAAAAATAAAGACGAGGAAACCAATCCGCATCATCGGCGACTATGACATTGACGGCATCTGCTCAACCTATATTTTAGTGCAGGGGATGCGGACTCTTGGCGCCGTTGCAGACTATGATATTCCGGACCGCATAGCAGATGGCTATGGACTGAATCTCCGCCTCGTGGAGCGCGCCATCGCCGATGGCATCGACACGATTGTGACTTGTGACAATGGGATTGCGGCAAGACAGGAGGTTGCCGCCGCGGTCAATGCAGGGCTCACTGTGATTGTGACCGACCACCACGAGGTCGCACACAGCGAGGACGGAGCAGAGCTTTTGCCGCCGGCAGCGGCAGTCGTGGATCCGAAGTGTGATGGCTCGCAGTATCCGTTTGCCTCGATCTGCGGGGCGGTGGTCGCCTGGAAGTTGATCGAAGAACTGTATCTCTTTTTTGGAAAGCGGCGCGAAGACGCACGCGTATTTTTGCCTTTTGCGGCGATTGCGACAGTCGGCGATGTGATGCCGCTCCAGAAGGAGAACCGCATCATTGTGCGCGAGGGGCTTCGCGCGATTGCGCACTGTGATAATTTGGGACTGCAGAAGCTGATTGCGCGCTGTGAACTCAATCCGACGGCGCTCACAACCTACCATATTGGCTTTGTGATAGGGCCTTGCCTCAATGCAGGCGGGCGCCTGGAGAGCGCAAAGCTCGGACTGTCCATGCTGCTTGAGACCGATGAAGCGCGGGCAGAAGAAGTGGCCGAGCGCTTGAAAAGGCTGAACGATCAGCGAAAGCAGATGACGGAGGACGGTATCCGCGCGGCGTCAGCGGAGATTGAGGCGCTGCCGTCTCTGCCCAGAGTGCTCGTAGTCTACCTGAGAGATTGCCATGAGTCGGTTGCCGGTATCATTGCGGGGCGTCTGAAAGAAAAATACTACCGCCCGAGCTTTGTATTGACGAATAGCCAGGAGACGGGTTATCTCAAGGGCTCTGGCAGGAGCATTGAGGGCTACCATATGTTCCATGCGCTCGAGGAAGTGGCGCCGCTACTCACGAAGTTCGGCGGGCATCCAATGGCGGCAGGGCTCACACTGCCG
>CALLVJ010000336.1 GCA_938010625.1 uncultured Stomatobaculum sp.
TTAATATTTGAGGCCTATAGCTCTGAGGGTTAAATATTTAGGAAGTTAAGGAGAAAGCAGCGGCACCAGAGTCGTGCCGATCAGTGCAACACCGCTGCCAGCCATCAGCTGCTTCATGCCCTGGGACTTGGCACCGAGGTTGTCGTTGCCGTATCCTTCCAGCAGGTTGATAGCTCCCCAGATGCCAAGACCAGCACCCAGTGCGATAACAAGAGTCTGAAGAACAGTTACTGCGCTGTTGAAAAATGCCATAAATGTGTACCTCCTTGTACGCTGCGCCCTTGTGGGCGAATGAATAGTGATTTTCCATCTGCATGTGCACCTGCAAATGGGCAAACATATAGCCAGGTCTCCAATCAGAAACCTGGCTATGTAAAGAGGTGGCAGCTCGCCGCCTCTTCTTATTCTGTTGCCAGCAGCGCACCCATGACATCTTCGTCACCGGAATAAACTTACTTGGCATGATCTGCGTCAACCACTTCGTACTTATCACCTGGCTTGAGCTTCAGCCGATGGTCAAGAAACGCCTCGATGCTGAACGTGTTTTTCTTATCAGCTCCGGCAGTGAGCTTGTAGTTCGGATGCTGGGTCAGATCGTACTTATCTGACTTAAACGGCCTGACACCGCGCAGCTGCAAAATGCACTTTCCGCCATCCAGCACAGCCAGTTCATCCACCGAAGCCAGGTCATGCCCAACCTTTTGGTAATTAGTGCCGTATGATGGGCTGTTGCCTCTGGTATCGGAAGTGTTGTACAGATCAATCGTTTCTTTCCCCAGTGCCTGATTCAGCTCTTTTAGCGTAGTCGGCTCCGAACCGCCAAGAAAAATACGAGAATCCATATTGCCGATGATGGTATCGGCATTGTCCTTGTAGATCGCCTTCAACTGGCTCTGCGCCTGAAGCACCAGACATGCCGAGATCTCTCTTGATCGGATAGTGGCGACCAGCTTTTCCAGATTCGGAATCTGGCCGATATTCGCCGCCTCGTCAATCAGGCATCTCACATGGACCGGAAGTCTGCCGCCGTACACATCATCCGCCTTCTCACAAAGCAGGTTAAAGAGCTGGGTATAGATCATGCTGATCAGGAAATTAAAGCTGCCGTCCGTATCGGACATCATCAGGAACAAAGCGGTTTTCTCATCTCCGAGGGTATCCAGTCCAAGCTCGTCATACATCGTGATTTCACGGACTTCCTGAATATCGAAGGGCGCAAGTCTCGCACCGGCTGAAACGAGTATCGACTTAAGCGTTTTGCCCGCCGCAAGCTTGAACTTGGCATACTGTCTGACAGCAAAGTGATTCGGCTTCCTTTTCTTCAAATCCTCGAATATCAGATCCACTGGATTCTGGAACTCCTCGTCATCCTCCCGAACCTCCATGGCATTGATGAACTCGATGAGAGTCGCAAAGTTCTGTTCCTCCTGCGGTGCCTCATAATGAATGTAGCCAATGAGCGCACAGTAGAGCAGCGCCTCTGCTTTGTCCCAGAACGGATCTCCTCCCTTGCCTTCTCCCCTAGTATTCGCCATCAGGGTTGTGGTCAGCTTCAGGATGTCCTTTTCCGAGTGGATATAGGCAAACGGGTTATAGTGCATCGACTTTTTGAAGTTGATTGTATTGAAGAACCGGATGCGGTATTTCGCCTTAACAAAGGCATTCCCCACCTCAAGAAGAGTCGTTCCTTTCGGATCGGTTAAAACATAAGAGCTGTGAAGCTGAAGGAGATTCGGCTTAATCCAGAACCTTGTCTTACCGGAGCCGGAACCGCCGACAATCAGCACATTTTTATTTCTCGCATTGGCGGGGTTCTTTGGTCGGTTGCTCATCATGAGCCGCTCTGTCTTGGTGAGAAGCACATTGTTTTCAAAAACCGGATCCATGAATGGCGCAATGTCATTCGGGCCGCCCCAGCGGGCAGAACCGTATTCCGCATTGCGCCTGTATTTCTTTGCATTTTTGCCTTTCAGATGAACGGCAAGTTTAAAACACACGCCACAGATTAGACCTATCATCAAGTCCGGCGTGTGAAAACTCGGAAGCGGAGAGGCAATCGCTATGCCAAGCGTCGAAAATAACGACAATAGCTTTTCCGATGCATTGACGCCTTCCGCCATGCGCCACGCCTCCCCCAAATTGGTACAGATAAGACCAAACACGACATAGGGGATATTCAGAATCAGGCGTTTCCTCAACCTTGCTCTATCAACCCTCATCGTGACTGCTCCCTCTGCCTGTCCCTGCTAATCACCTTTGCCGGGATGTCCCTGACCGCGTCCATCAGCTTGTGCAGTGTCTTCAGCACGCTCGGCCGCCTGTTTTTCGCAAAGACCTCTGCGGAGTACGCATTGAAGGCGGCCGTCATGGCATCCGCATCCCGCGCCTTAAAGAACACGAGATACTTCGGCGGATTCACCGACTTATCCCTGGTAATGGCATAGTCCACACCGAATTCTCTGGCATGCTTTTCAAAGCCCTTTAGGTCTGTTCCTGCAATGTCGATGTTGGTGACGCCCTGATTCTGACCGACCAGCTCCCGTATGGTCTGCTTGCCTTTCGGCGGAAGATTCCGTTTGGCTTCGGCCTTCGCCTCACTTTCCTTAAGCTTCCGAATGCCCCACAAAGCCAGGCGAAGCGTAATGCGAGCTGACAGCTTGGTCGTACTGATTGCCAGATTGACTGTCCTGTTCTCGACCTCTTCCTGCAAGCGTCATCACCTCCTTTCTTTAACGTTCATCGTGCCCGGTTTTCCTCGGTTTCGATTTAGAGCCGACCGTATCGGTATCCCTTGTCTTGGTAGCCTTCCTTGTTTCCTGTTCCTTCTTAGTGATGGGAAGCGCCATAATATGATTGCCCATACGGAGAAATGCCTCCGGCTGATGGAAGAGCTTCTCGAACTTGTTAATCTGTGCCTGTGTCAGAGAGGCGAAGCTTTCCTCGGTGAGACCGGTCACCAGAAAAGACCCGGCGACTACGTCGTAGACCTCGCCATTCTCATCGCGGAGCGCCCGGTTGAGCGGCAGGCCGTTCATCTTGCCTTCCTCATTTAAGATTAAGCCGACCTTCTCCTCAAAGGGATAGACCACCTCGATATAGCCGCAAACGGCCTTCTGCAGATCCGAAAGATCAGACCCGATCTCAACGACTTTCGGATACCGGTTCGGCTCTACCAGAAGTACGGTGAGGCTCTTAGGCTGTTCCGGTTCATCTTCTGCAAAGAGAGCCTCTGCCAACATGGCCTCACGGAGTTCAAAGCTGCGGGCGTTCTCAAAGAGATGTGCCTCGCTGTCATAGTGAAACACGCTATCGGAAAGCCGGTCCGCCGGAGCAACTTCAGCTTCATTGATATCGCGCACCATCTGCTCAAGTTGCGTCAGTGCAACGCTGCCATCATCTGCAACTAAGAGAACTTCATGGATAGAGGAGGGAAGCACATAGAAATCCCCGCCGATTGTCTCAACCGCCCGCTCAAGAAAGCCCGGGTATTGGATCACCGAGGCTCCGTTCATGCCGCCCTCGACCGTTGCCACCCAAAGAGGAGAAGGCTCATCGGAACGGAAATCTGCCCTGTCACCTGCCATCTCCTGCAGAACCTCATTCATGTTCCGAAGACTTGCCGGATAATTTTTAACGGCCGCGTCAATCGCATCCGCCGCCAGCCGCTCCCTAGTGATGTCGTAGCTCTTTAACATCGTATCGGTCACCAGAACGCTGGACGTTCCGCGTTCATTGCTGCCTAAGTCAAAGCGATAAACCACCGCCATGTCCTCTATCATCTCATGGGGAATCTCGGCAAGTTTCTCTTCATTCCCCTTAACCGGAATCATCTGAAGCATCAAAGTTTCCTTCATCTGCTCATAGTTGCCGAGGACATTCCAGTCAAGCTGCGGCATGTTCTGAGAAGCCTCCCGAACCGCACTCTCAATCATGTCCATCACCTGATGCTCGGAAGCACCGGTATTTGTGCGCTCATAGTAGGCATCCAGGTTCAGGCTTGCGCTCACCTTGCTGCCGGGAAGTGTAACCATAAGCCCCTCATAGGACTCTCCCTGCAGCTTCTTCATCTCCCGGGATCCGAATTCCAGATTCGGGAAACGTTCGCGCATTTCATCTATTACTGCCTTTTTGAAAACATCAAAATCCATGTGTCAGTCCTCCTTTTCCAGCAGGAAGCCGATTGCTTCCGCATTGTTTTTCGCATAAATGGTGTGAGACGTGAGGTATGCCAGCGCTTCACAGAATTCCACTGCGCTTAAATCCATGCAGGCATCCATCCCATCCTCATTGATAACGGGGTGTGCGATATAGAGAGGTCCGGTCACCAGGACACTTCCGTCCTTACGCGAACGGGCATATTCCTTCGGGTACATCGCCATCAGCTCATCCGTGATAAAGTGACTGATAAAACCGGACATGCTGTGATTCAACATGATTTCCTCAATCGCCTCGACCTCCTCAATCAGATGGAAGCTATTGTTAAGCTCCGCATAGAGGACGATGGCCTCCTCTTCGTAGACATCCTCATCTTCTTCGCCTGCAGTCACATCGTCCGGTTCCTCCAAAATTTCTCCGGTCTCGCGGAAGAACTCATTCCACTTTTCGGTGAGAACTTTTGCCTTCTTAATCTGCCGGTAATGACACATGGTCTCTGCCATGCGTGCCATTGCTTCTTTCGTCATCCGCTATCGCTCCTTTCCTGCCGGTTTTCGGCAAAAGAAAAACGTCCCCGATTCCTCAAGGACGCTGTTCACTGGGTATAGTATTATCGCTCCTGATCCCGGCCTTTCTTTTTCTGCCACTGATCAAGGAGTTTCAGAATGGTGCTCTGCATCTGCTGCGTGGTGTAAGATCTGGGAAAGTACTTCCTAAGCTGCTCGTTCCGAAAGGTAACCCGCTCAAGATCCCCTTTCTTTACTTCATTCATAATTTCTCTTGCGGCATCCAGGGTGAAACCGCCTTCCTGACTCAATTTTTTCAGACGCTGTGCCTGGGAGAGAGACGGGGCCGCCTGCACCTCATCCATGGCCTGGATGAACATTTCCTGTTCCTCTGCCTTCAGGTAAGAAAGTTCAACTGCGGGGTTGAAGGAAATCTGCTTTTGGTCGACCATATCCAAGACCTCAGGGGTGAGATAAGTCAGGCGGATGTATCGCTGTATTTGGTTTCGACTTTCACCAAGTTCTTCAGCCATTACCTGGTCAGTTCTCAACTTTGTCCCAACTTGGGACGAAGTTAAATCTGTCCTTGATCCCTGATGTTTCATGGCTTCCAGCTTCATCTTGTACGCATAGGCTCTCTCGCTCGGCAGAATGTTTTCTCTCTGCAGATTGGAATCCACCATGAGCACCGTCGCTGCATCATCATCCATACGGCGAACCAGTACCGGAACTTCTGTGAGTCCCGCAAGCTCTGCTGCGTGTGCCCTCCGGTGTCCGGAGATAATCTCGTAGCTGCCATCCTCCAGCGGCCGCGCAATCAGAGGCGTCAAGACGCCGTATTGAGCAATGCTCTCCGTTGTCCGGAGCATTGCTTCGTCATCCACCACCTTGAAAGGGTGCTCCTTAAAGGGCACCAGCGCGCTGAGACGGATGCTCTGCACACGCTCAAGCTGGCTTTCCGCACGGCTCTCATCTGTCTCAAAGATATCATCGTAGCTGGTCAAGCTGATGTTTCCGCCTCTTTTCGGCATTTGCCATCACCTCCTTTGTCAGACTCTGATAAGCTTCGGCGACCTTGCCTCCGGGATCATGTTTGAAAATGCTCACGCCCTCGGCGCTGATTTCTGCCGCCCGGACGGAACGCGGAATATCCGCATCATAGACCTTTAGCCTTCCTCCATAGGTGTCACGAATCAGAGCACTAATCTCTTTTGCGAAATTCGTGCGGTAATCCACCATGGTCAGCAGTATCCCTTCAATCCTGAGCTTCGGATTAATCTGGCGCTTCACCTTGTTGACCGTCTGAAGCAACTGTTCCAGACCTTTAGCAGAAAGATAATTGGCCTGAACGGGAATCAGCACCTGATCCGAGGCAGCAAGTGCGTTGACGGTGAGCATCCCGAGAGAAGGCATACAGTCCAGCAAAATGAAATCATAGCGATCTTTTACGGTCTCCAGATATTGCTTCAGAATCGTTTCCCGACTCATGGCATTGACCAATGACACCTCAAGACCAGACAGCGTGATATTTGCAGGCACAAGCTCAATTCCCTCTTCATGCTGTAATATTCCCTCCTTCGGCGCAAGCGGCTGATCCTGCATGACCTTTGCCATCAAATCCGTCAAGGTGACCGGAAGATCATCCGGTCTGAAATGCCCTAGCGCAATCGTAAGAGAGCCCTGTGGATCCGTATCGATTAGCAGCACCCGCTTCCCTTCTCTGGTAAGACCGATTCCGAGATTTTCACAGGTGGTGGTCTTGCCGGTACCTCCCTTCTGATTGACGACTGCCATCACTGTGGCTTTCGACATTAATTGATCACCTCCCTAAAACTGGCCTGTGGCCATGTCGTTGTTTACCCACGCCTGATAAAAGGGGCGGATTGTCGCGGGCGCATTGTAGAGCGCGGTCAAGGGATACTGTCTGATATTCCGCACTCTGGTCGTGTTCTCGGAAAGGCACTTCAGAACATAGCGGATATGCTCTGCGTTCAGCTTCATGAATCGACTCTTTACTACTGCAAGCGGCTTATCATCGCCGGCGATACGGATAAGACTTCGCTTGGAACAACAGACATCCACCATGATATCTAGAATGCCGAGAATGGTTTCCTCTTCGCCAAGATTCTCCCGAAGCAGCACGTCAATGGACAACGATTCTCTGAAATAGCGCTCATACTCGTTGCGTTCACACATTCCATCCTCATCAAACCCCAATCGGATGGGATTGATATCGTTATTCTCAGTATTGTTATGATTAGTATTGATTCCTCGTGATTTCGGGTAATCTGCAGTTGTGATATTCACGGCTCCGGAATCGTGGTTTTCACGATTCTGAATTCGTGCCATCATAGATCCTTCCACACCGGTAATGAAATTCTTTACGAAGATCAGATTCGGCTTTCCGAGTCCCTGCCGTTTCCGCTCAATCAGACCACATTTCTTTTCAAGCTCATCCAGAAGCTTCGTGGCTTTCTGGTCGGCACAGTTCATGTCCTCCATGATCTGTTCGATGGTGTAGATGATATACACCCGCCCCTTTTCATCTCCCCACTTGTTCTTGACGGACAGATTCAGCTTATCGAGCATGATGCCGTACAGGATTTTGGCCTCCGCTGACAGCTGCTTGAACTGCGCCTTTGTAAAAAGCACTTTGGGAACCCGATAGAAGGAAAACTGTTCCGCCTGAGCGGCTTCTTGCGGAATACATCCTTCTCCGCGCCGAAAGGACAGCTGCTGAACTGACAGTTGCGGTACTTGAATTCCGGACGCCAGAAGCTACAGCGGGCACAGCTAACAGGTCTCTCCTTTGATTTCCGACCTATCGTTTTGGCTTCCCTTGTCAGCTTCTCATACCGACGAAAGAGCTCTTCATTCCTGCTCATTTTGCGCCCCGTCCTTCTCCCTGCGCATTTCTCTGCTTGCCAGTAGCCACCTGTCCAGCTCCTTGTAACAGCAGGCGCTGACACAGGGCTGCGTTTTCGCATAGCAGCATCCCTCGCATTTCTTTTCCTGCTCGCTCTTCACGCTCTCGGCCAGATAGTAGCAGTTCCGCTCTTCCAGGATGCAACCGACCTTGCGGTTTTTCCAGAAAAAACAGCATCTGCAACTTTCCGGCTTGTCATCGTAATAGCGAACACCATCCACCAGAATGACTCTCCTTCGTTTCTGTTTGTTTCCTCTCAAGCTGATATCCTCCTCTCTTTGCTACGCCTCCGGAAAATCCGGAGACGACAAAGCCCCGCAGTGAATTTTCTTCACTACAGGGCTATGTAAGATATCGTATTGGATGACTGTGAGAGGAATCGGGCTAATCAAGGCGCGTGCCTTTGGAAATCTAAAATCCTCGGGACTTAATTTCTAACACCTTTAGATATTCTCCGTATATAATTGCCATATTTCTAATTTGTTTTACCGGTTTAAACACCGGTAAACACAGCTGCGCAGCGAAAAACACACGACCTCCCGCCTTTTTTAGCTTGTGTCCCCTTTGAGGACTTGTTTGGGAATTAGAAAAAAATGTTTTTAGATATTATCTAATCGAATCTCTGTTTTTTTAGATGAAAACAGGGGAAGATTGTGCAATCTTCCCCTGTCCAGACGTGTCCCCGGGCGGATTTGAACCGCCGACGTTTCGCTTAGGAGAACCATAGAACTCTTTTTGTCCATGTTCACCTATGTACGTGAAAGCCTTTGTATATCAAGGAATTTTCGCATTCCGAGTTCATTCCTGTTTGCCTAAGTTCACTCTTATCGTTAGATGGTCACGGCATCTTTTAGACGGATTTGAGATTGTTCTAATTCAGTGGAGAAGGAATTCTTTTCAGCTACCACCCATATTAGCAGAAAGCAGTGCTTCAGGAATATGCTGCGCCTATTCCTGATCAGATTGCCCATGCCATTGCCCGGAACTATAATTGGTCCGTTTCGGCAATATTACATTGACATTCTCACATCGCTCCGACAGTCAAATGGGCGGTATGTCAGAAAAGACGCTTCTTCTGATACAGGCATTAAAGTCTATTGGACATGGAAATGTCAGTGACGCTGATATAAAACGAATCCGACAAAGATTGTCTTCCGACGACTATCAGACCATTCTCTCAGAATCCCGCTATACAATCAGCTGGATCTATGTAGTTATTAAAGAGATTTGCCGACAGGAGGGATGAGCTATGTATGAAATTGCTAATTTCCCGAAGATATCGACCTGATTCTGAACTGGCAAGCTGTAGGTTACAGATACAGAGAACCATGGGAAAAACGGTCAGATTCGGATATCCCCGGGCTTTTGAAGATCCTTCCATTCTTCAGGAAATCAGGCTTGAGATCGGTGCTTTGACCGCTTGGAC
>CALLVJ010000337.1 GCA_938010625.1 uncultured Stomatobaculum sp.
AAGATAATGCGGAAGAACATAGAAATCAATCAAACCAAGACCCACATCATCTTTTTGTGAGTAATCATCCGGCTTCTCATCCATTTGTTCAATATATTGTATGGTTGAAGCGCATATAATCGCACCTGCCGATTCACCAATCATGAGTTTTCCATTTGCTAATTCTTTCTTCAACAACTCATCTGTTCCCGTTTTGCGTAGTTGATCCATAAGGAAAAAAGAATTTCCGCCAGTAAAATATATAATATCCGCATCTTCAAAAACAGACCTTATTGTTGAATAAGTCTCCGTTGAAATATCAATTTCAGTTACGGCTGCTTCCAGTTTTTTGAATAGTTTTCGAGCCGAGCCAACATAACCTGTATATCCTTCACGCAGTGAAGCTGTTGGAATAAATGCGACTTTCTTGTTATTAATTTCTTCCTTTATTAAACTTCCTACACTTGAAAAGTGCGAACATAAGAACAGTTTCATCTAAATTCTCCTCCATAACTTCTAATTTGTTTTACTAAATGCTTTTAATATTATACCATATTTTCAATTATTGAACAATAGACTGCCGTCCTTCGCCATGTGGGCGTCATTATTCGCTTCCGATTTTACGGCTATCCCTGTCAATCCAGGATCCTCGGACTACTACGACGGCTCCGTTACCATGCTGAATTTTCAGCGTCATCTCCCTTGCTTTTTACATTTGGGATTTATCACCTTGCGGCATTACGCATAGCCGTTTCCGGCGTTTCAGTTTAGGTAATCCCCGTTTAAGTCATTGCGATGAGTTGTACTGTTGTCGGTATGGGAGTTTTCACCATTTTCCGCTACTTGCGACTGGCTTGCATCGGTTGTTCCACGGGTTGCAGACAGCAAAATACTAACCCGCCGATGCACCACCGTATCATTTCCCTTTTCGGTGGGGAGATGGTTAGCCCCGGCCTCTGGCTTTCCTTTAAGCAGTGTAGCCTTCATCCTCATACGGTACCTTTCACCTCGACACTCAGTCGCAGTTTGGGAACTTCACTGACTTGTGCCTTTACAAACGTGCTGTTGTCCCCGTTGTGTTTCCACTCGAGGTTAGTTGTTAGCGATAGGCTGTGCTTTCGCACCTCATAACTTTACCTATTGCTTTCTCAAAGCAAAATCTACAATGACCCGCGTCGCATGGGTGCCCAGCCCACGCGCCTTACGGGCGCACGCTGTCCACCATAAAGATGATTGCCACATCATCATCTATTTCCTTAACGATGACCGGCACTGTCTCCAAACCTGCCAGCTGCGCCGCATGAAGTCTGCGGTGTCCCGAAAGGATTTCGTATCCGCCTTCCGGGTCAGGTCGGACAATCAGCGGTGATACCACACCGATCTGCTTGATGCTCTCCACGGTCTGTTCCATCAGCTCATCGTCCCGCACCTTAAAGGGATGGCCTTCAAAGGGATGCAGGTCTGAAAGCGGCATCTCCGTCCGCTGCTCCTTAGCCGCAGCGTCGGCAGCTGAGCCACTGCGGTTTTCTGTTGTAATACTGGTTTTTGCTTTTGCCATTCAGCTTCTTAACCTCCTTCCAGCGGTGATAGATGTCATTCTTACCTGCGAAGAACGCCTTTTTTGCCTTGCACTTCATAGATCAAGTACCTCCTTAACGACCTGCTGTTTTTCTTTTCCAATGCTCTTTCTGCGGTCCTCTCCGCTGATTCGCACCGGTGTACACATTTCCAGAATCCTGCTGTAAATCCGGGCGTATGCCACATCCTGCGGATTGCGGATTTCAGCAATCTTCAGATTGGTTGTGATAATGACCGGAAGCCCGGACTTGTACCGCTCATCAATAACGGCGTAGACCTGCTCCAACGCATATTCGGTGCTGCGCTCTATCCTCAGATCATCCAGAATCAACAAAGAATAATTAGAAAACGAAGCGATATACCGGTATCGTTCTTCCGAATACATGGCTCCCATCTGGTTCAAGATTTTGGAGAAGTTCGTCATCAAAACCGGAATGCCCTGTTCCAGCAGCGCATTGGCAATACATGCCGCCACAAAGGACTTTCCGGTGCCGACATCTCCCCATAACAAAAGGCCAAGGTTTTCAGCCTTGACCTTTTTCCACTGCTCCACATAGCGTTTTGCCATCTGGATATCCTTATTGTCCTCTGCAACGGCAAAATTCCATTCCAGAAGATGCTTTTCCTGAATTCCCGTTGCCTTCAGCTGCCTGATTTTGCGCTGCCGCTCCACCAGCTCATCCTGGCGTTTCTTTTCCGCCATTGCTTCCTGCTGGCATCTGCAAAGGCAGGGAACAATCTTGTCTCTGCCCCAGAGCTTTACCCTGCACTGCACCGGCGTATGGCAGCTTCGGCAATACAACAGTCCGTCCTCGCCCTGATATTCCCGCTCTCCGGGTTCTTTCGGCGTAAAGAGCGAATCCAACGCCGCATTCAAAACTTCAGGCACCATGTCGCTCATAGGCTGTCTCCTTCCTCAAATGTGTAGTCTGCCGGGTTATACTTCGGCTTTTCTCGCTTTGCCCAGCTCCGGATTGTGGCAAGGTGATTTTTGTAACTCCTGCCGGTGGAGGCCATATACTCAGAGAGCCGTTCAACCCGCATCTGATAATCTCTTGGGAACTCCTGCCGGAGCTTGCCGTATTCTGTGTCAGAGAGAAGGACATTTTCGTATGAGCCATACCGGTGCTGGATTTCCTTCTTCTCTCTTTTATTGATTGTTTCAGTACTTGTTCTATTAGTACTTAATTGCGCGGGATTTTCCGTATCCGGTGTGTCCGTATCCGGATTTACCGTATACGGCTTTTCCGTACACGGTGATTCCGAACACGGCTTTTTTTTTGGCATCTCATAAATCACATACTCCGCTCTGCCCATCCGACCGTTGCTCTCACGCTGCTGGTTCCTTTCCAGATACCCAAGACGCTCCAGCTCTTTCAGAGCAGTAAGCACTCCATCTACGCCATCCGGCGTAATCGAAGATAGTCCCCGTACCGAATAGTTCCATGTGTCCGGCAAACTGAGCAGCATAGAGAGAAGTCCTTTTCCTTTCAGGCTGAGACCCTGATCCCGCAGGTGGTAATTGCACATCGTTGTGTAATTGCTGTTTTTCTCAACCCTGAATACCGGCATGGTGCTCACCATCCTTTTTCGCAGGCTCCGCTTTTTTCTTCGGACATCTGCGAGGACGATCTTCGCTGTCCTCCCGACGATGGTATTTACCGGTATCCTGCATCATGCGTTCAAACGCCTGAAGTCGTCCCTCTGTAAAAAGTGTCATTCGATCACACCCCATTTCTTAAACAACTTGAAGAGATGATTCTTTTCCTTGCAGGTCACTCTCGTCTGCTGTACCAGTTTTCCGCTTCTGCCGTAGCAATCCCGGACAATAAAATAGCCCCTTGCAGATTCGTCTGCAAAAGGCATCAGCCAGCCGCTTGGACTGCGATACAGATAGCGGTGATCCAGTAAGAGAGCCACTGCCGTCTTCTCCGGGATTCCGATTTCCTTACAGAAATTCCGGATGCAGGTGCAATCCTCCGAATTTACAAAGGTGTCGAAGTAATCTGCCTTGGGCTGTGCCGCATCCAGCTGTTTGCGGATACCCTCAAGCTGCTCTCTCTCTGCTAGAAGCTCCTGTGCCAGGCTGTAGATGACCTCCGGGTGCTGAATCACCTGATCCAAAATAGAATCGCTCATATACACTCCATACTTTCGGATGGACGGGAGAACTTCATCAAACACCCAGTGTTCAAACCGTTCTGCCGATGGCAGCTTGCTGTGAACGATCAGCCGGTAAACATCGCCTTCCGTAATAAAGGAGATTTCAACGACCTGCTCTCCAGCATCCCCATACTGATTCACCTTCTGAACGACCCCCTCGCGTTTCGTTAGTGGGCCTCTGCAATGGCGTTTCACAGCGGCGTAGGGATTCACATATCCCAACGCTTTCGCCACGTCGCTTGCACAGAAGAAGGTCTTGCCTGCCTCCTGTAACAAACGGATCGAACCAAACTCCTGGTTCTCAAACACATCCATCATCTGCCTCGACTGTTCGCCATGACTGCCCACATCGGTGTCATGGGTCTTCTGATTGAAATCCGTCATACCTGTTACCTCCTACTCAAATTTGTCTCGCCGGATTTCGGGCGAAAAAAAATAGAGCCTCGACCCATTCTCGTTTTCAAAGAATGAGCCAAGGCTCTATGTAACAGGATACCTGATATTATTTTTTTGCAAAATTCGTCAGAACTCATTAAACGAATCTGACACTGTTTTTCATTCAGTTTCAGCCGGATTTTTACCGAAAATCTGTCAAGGATATGGGGCTAATTTCCCCTCCAAAATGGCCTTCTGTAAACCCATTTTCCCACCCATTAGGCTCAAAAATAGGCCGTAAACCCATGGTAAACCCATCCAAATGGGCTAATTTGAAGTCAAATTTCCTCAAATTTCACCATAGGAATCAGGTGATTTCAAGCATAGAAAAAGCCCGGAAAATGGCGTATTTCCGGGCTTTTTTAGCATTTTTAAGTTGTAGATTATCGCTTACTGAACTGCGGTGCGCGACGTGCGGCCTTGAGACCGTACTTCTTTCTCTCCTTCATGCGCGGATCTCTCGTGAGGAAACCCGCCTTCTTGAGAACCGGACGATAATCCTGATCTGCCTCAAGCAGTGCTCTCGAGATGCCGTGGCGGATTGCACCTGCCTGACCGGCCATACCGCCGCCCAGAACATTGACACAGATATCGAACTTCTCGCTGGTCTCCGTTGCGATAAGCGGCTGACGAACTGTCATTCTCAGAACCTCAAGGCCAAGATAGTCCTCAATATCTCTCTTGTTGATTGTAATCTTACCAGTCCCCGGCACCAGATAGACTCTGGCAACAGAAGTTTTCCTTCTTCCGGTTCCGTAATATCTCTCACTTGCCATTTTCTACACGCTCCTCTCAGCCTTTGATGGTCAGAACTTCCGGCTTCTGTGCCTGGTGATTGTGATTCTCTCCTGCATAGACATGCAGTTTCTTGTACATCTGTGCGCCGAGGGGTCCCTTCGGGAGCATGCCCTTGACTGCGTTCTCAATCACCTTCTCCGGCTTCTTTGCCTTTAGCTCGCGAAGCGTGGTCTCCTTCATGCCGCCGACATAGAGGGAGTGGGAATGGTAAACCTTCTGATCCAGCTTCTTGCCAGTGACGGCAATCTTATCTGCATTAATGACAATGACATAGTCGCCGCAGTCAACATGCGGAGTAAAGATCGGCTTGTTCTTGCCTCTCAGCACAGCTGCAACCTCCGAAGCAAGACGTCCGAGGGTGGCTCCATCCGCATCGACCACATACCATTTTCTCTCAACGGTATCCGGATTCGCCATAAAACTCTTCATGATTATCCTCCTAGTAGGACACGGGAGCAAAGATCCGTGTCTTCTGACCTGATTATACGTGAAGTGCCACAGCTTACTTCTCCGGGGCTTGGTAAAAGCTTAGCCTAGGCGTCACAGCTTTATATTATAGGTATTTCTCCCGATTTTGTCAATGAAACAACTGCTTTTTCTTGTTGCCTTCCACATGCAATTTTGCTTCTTCTGCATGCAACACCGCTATCCACTTCTCTGCAAATTTCGCCTGTTCTGCGCCATTTTTTCTGTCGCACATCAAGTCATGCTTCTGCGAAATTT
Organism: uncultured Stomatobaculum sp.; assembly: GCA_938010625.1. GTDB lineage: Bacteria > Bacillota > Clostridia > Lachnospirales > Lachnospiraceae > Moryella. The sequence goes on from CALLVJ010000337.1 coordinate 5,677, forward strand.
CGCTCTGACGCCCACCCCTTCTGTGCGCTTACCTGCCGGCGTCCAGCGCGACAAAAGGGAACTGTTCCCTGCTCTCTCGGTCGGGATTCTCCTTGACCTGGTAAAAGTCAAAATGCTGCCCTGCAAAGAGCCTGGCGCTGTCTTCACGGTCACAGAGCAGTACGCGCCTTGCGCCGTCTCGGTGGCTCTCATGGATTAGCCGAGTTAGCAGCGCTGCATAGTCTGCCGAACGGCAGTATTCCACAGTGAGATAGCTCTCTCTAGTCTCAGCGAGATTCTCCTGAGACAGTTCATAGCGCCAGTCCGCATTGTCCGCGGCATAGCGAAGCGGAATCGGCAAATAGCGAATTCCCGCGAGCACCAGCCCCGCCGCCGGGGCGACCGGTCCGGTATCGCGGCGGCTGCGGCTCTGTATCGCTATTTGGAACGCATCCGCTTGCTTTTTGCCGCTCCCGATCTCGATCAGCGTCCCGACGATGATCCGCACCATATGATAGAGAAATCCGTTCCCCGTTATGCGGAAGGTCATAAGCCCCGCATACTCTCCTGCTGCTTTGCGCTCTGCCATGAGCTCGGCGCGATATATGCTTCTCACGGCATGCGCCGCCGAAGAGCCGCTCGCACAGAATGCCGCAAAATTGTGCTCGCCGAGCAGTGCCGGCAGTGCCGCCCGCATCGCGCTGAGATTCAGCGGCATATAGCAGTGTGCTGCGCTGTTCCGGAGCAGCGGGTTCATGATACGTTCATTCCAAATGCGATATTCGTAGGTCTTCTCACAGTGCTGCTTCCGGGGATGCCAGTTCAGCGCAACTTCATCGGCTGCCTGAATCCGGATATCCGGCGGCAGGTAGGCATTCAGCGCGGCTGCATAGCGGGACACTGTCATGGGAAAGTCTGTGTCGAAGACAGCGACATTGCCGAGCGCATGAACGCCTGTATCCGTGCGGCTCGCCAATATGAGCTGTGCAGAGGCTCCCGTGAGTCCCTGCACAGCTTCAGCGAGTTTCTGTTCGACGGTCACAACATGCGGCTGCATCTGGGAGCCAAAGTATGCTGTCCCGTCATAGCTCACAACCAGACGAACTCTTCTCATTTCATTTCCTCAGAATAAAACGCGGCAGCAGACGACTGCGACCAGAAAGAATAGCTGAATGGCATAGGCAATCCGGTCAGCGCGCTTATACCTGAGCGGCTTCATCTGGGTTCTGCCTTCTCCGCCATGATAGCAGCGCGCCTCCATGGCCATTGCGAGATCCGTCGCACGCCGGAAGGCAGAGACAAAGAGTGGCACGAGCAGCGGCACCATGGCGTGCGCCTTTCGGATCATATTGCCGCTCTCAAAGTCAGCGCCCCGCGCCATCTGCGCCTTCATGATTTTGTCGGTCTCCTCCATGAGAATTGGGATAAAGCGAAGCGCAATGCTCATCATCATCGCAATTTCATGCACTGGGACGCGAAACACTTTCAGAAAACCAAGTCCCCTTTCCATGCCCTGGGTCAGCGCATTCGGCGTCGTGGTCAGGGTCATAATCGTGGAGCCGACGACAAGGTAAACGAGCCGGAGCGCCATAAAGCCCGCGAGTACCAGCCCCTCCGCCGTGATTTTAATAAACTTCCACTGCCATAACACCTTGCCATCTGTGAGGAACAGATTAAAACTCACGCTGATCAGCAGAATAAAAATAATGCCCTTTAAGCCACGCAACATATAAGAGAGCGGGACGCGGGACAGGCTGATGCTCACTGCAAGAAAGATAGTCGCAAGTGCATAGCTCTGCCAGTTGTTGCAAAAAAACAGCGCCACAATGTAAATCAAGGTTCCCGCGAGTTTAGTTCTGGGATCCAGACGATGAAGTGCCGAATCGACAGGATAGTATTGGCCGAGTGCCACATCTTTCAGCACGGCGCACCTCCCTTCAGGAGTTTCACAAGCGCATCTCGCGCCTCTGCGACCGTTGTGATCTCATCGCTGAGCGGCATCCCGGCCCTGCGAAGCTTCTGCACGAGGTAGGTGACCTGCGGCGCAGAGAGCTTTAACGCTTCCAGCTCTTCGTAATGCTTAAATACTTCCTTTGGCGTCCCGTCAAAACGCTTCTCACCGTCACTCATCACAAGCAGGCGGTCAGCATAGTTGGCAACATCTTCCATGCTGTGAGACACCAGAATGACTGTGAGCCCCCAGCTCTGATTCAGCTCTTTCACACGGTTCAGAATCTCATCTCGTCCGCGCGGATCCAATCCCGCCGTCGGCTCGTCTAAAACAAGTACCTTCGGCTTCATCGCGAGCACCCCTGCAATCGCGACGCGGCGCTTCTGTCCGCCCGAGAGTTCAAACGGCGACTTCTTATAAAAGCTCTCTGAAAGTCCCACCATGCCAAGCGCTTCAACAGCGCGCTGTTCAATCTCCGCCTTTGAGAGTCCCATATTCTTTGGGCCGAAGCAGACATCCTGGAACACATCAACCTCAAAGAGCTGATGCTCCGGGTACTGGAACACGAGCCCCACTTTCGTGCGGAGCGCGCGCATGTTGTAACCCTTTTCGTAAATATTCTCGCCGTCGACAAAAAGCTTGCCGTCCGTCGCGCGAATCAGACCATTCAAATGCTGGATCAGCGTGGATTTTCCGGAACCTGTGTGCCCAATGAGCCCCACAAACTGTCCATCCGGAATATCAAAGCTCACGTCGCGGAGTGCCGGCTGCGCGAAAGCAGTCCCTCCTCCGTAGGTATAGCTCAGGTGTTCTGCGCGGATTCCCAAGACCTAGTTCTCCTTCCAAAGCGGCAGAATAGCTTCCGCGAGTTCCTCCATTGAGAGGACGCTCTCTGGTAAACTTATGCCGCACTGTTTCAGCTCATATGCGAGTTCAGTCGCCTGCGGCACGTCGAGGCGCAGACGCTTCAATTCTTCTACCCGGGTGAAAATCTCTCGCGGCGCGCCATCCATGATGACCTTTCCGTCATCCATTACGACGAGACGATCTGCCCCAATCACTTCTTCCATATAGTGGGTGATCAACACCACTGTGACACCCTCGCGGCGGTTTAATTCCGTCACAGTCCGAATCACTTCTTTTCTGCCGTTCGGATCAAGCATTGCAGTCGGCTCATCGAGGACAATGCACTTTGGACGCATTGCCATGACGCCTGCAATCGCGACGCGCTGCTTCTGTCCGCCCGAGAGATGATTCGGCGATTTCAGGCGGAAGGCTGTCATGCCGACTGCCGCGAGCGCTGCATCGACCCGCTGCCAGATCTCCGGGGTCGGCACGCCGAGATTTTCGGGACCAAAGCCCACATCGTCCTCGACGATATTCGCAATAATCTGATTGTCCGGATTCTGAAAAACCATGCCCACCTCGCGGCGGATGTCGAGGAGCTTTGCATCGTCCGCGGTATTCATGCCGGAAATCAGCACTGTGCCACTGCTCGGCAGCAAAATACCGTTCAGCGTCTTCGCAAACGTGGACTTGCCGGAACCGTTGTGCCCGAGAATTGCGACAAAGCTTCCCGCCTCAATTTCAAGGCTCACGCCGTTGATCGCGCGGTTCACTTCCGTAACCTTTGCCTCTTCGTCGCGGGTGATGTAGTCAAACTCGAGCTCTTTCGCTTCAATGATTGCCATTGCTCTCCTCCGCTGAGGAAGCTGCACTCCTGCCGCCGCCGGTGCCCTCATCGGTCGGCTGGTAGTTCACAACGCCAAACTCACCGACCTTCCCGCTCTGTAAGTCCGAAACGCGGACATAGGCGACCACGAACTGCTTGTCGGTCAGCACGGTCTTGCTGTACTCCTCCGTGTCGCCGCTCGCCTTCGTGTAGTCCTTAAACTTGTCCGGCACCTCGCCCATCGTGAGGCCGTTGGTCATATCAACCCCCGAGAGCTGCACTTCGGTCTTGCCGTAGCCCTGCGCCTCGGTATTAAACGTCAGCGCATCAATCTTACAGGACGAAATCGGAATGCTGTACGCGTTCGCATTGCTGTATTTGATACTTGCGACATAATCATCGCCCTTGACCAGCACCAGGCTGTACTGCATGGCTGCATCCGCCATCTCATCGGTCTTCAGCGCCACAAAGTTGCCATTCTGGTCCTCATACTTCAACTGAAAGCCTGCGTCCAGTAGTGCAGAGAGTTCGGTCTCTCCGACTTCCACTTCCACGCCACTCACTTTTACTGTCGGCACCGGCCGCTGCTCGGTGTTCTGCTCAATCTTCTCATCACCGAGGATAATCTCGCCCTCCGGCAGCACATAAAGATAGACTGTAAGGACAACCATCACGGCTGCCAGAACATACATTGCCCCCCAAAAAAGCCTTTTCATGATTTTCCGCCTTTGCCTGTTGAATATTTTGTCCTACGACGCAAAAACCCTCAAGTCCACACGGGCTTGAGGGTTATACGTGCGTGAGAGGATTCGAACCCCCGACACCTTGGTCCGTAGCCAAGTGCTCTATCCAGCTGAGCTACACACACTCATTGCTTATTGCAAGTACAAAGTATAAAGCCGTGCCCGTGCTTTGTCAACACTTTTTGCATTATTCTTTTCGTTTTTTGCCGCTCTGGTATCGTGCTCAGCGCAGCACTTCTACGATGCAGAAATCCTGGCTCTCGCCGGATAGCTGCACCATGAGTTTTTGCATGTGGCGCTCAGAGAGATCGCCACATATGGTCAGCAGAAATCGCACTGCCTGCCTGTCCTCTGTGTAGGACAGGAGCTCCATCTTTTCCATATTATAGCCATAGTCGCCGACCATGCTGAGAATCGAAGACATCGCATTCGGGCGGTTTGGGCGCGTCAGGCGTAACTTCACCTTCTGGCTCGGAACCTCATAGGGCACCGACGTGAAGAGCGCCCCGTACTGCGCGGGATTCCAGGTATAGAGAAGGCCATACTGGTACATGCGGCTGGTCTCCATGATTTTTCGCACAATCGCGAGATACTCGCGGCGCAGTTCCTCCGGCACATTCCTGCCGAGCCGCTCTAAAATTGCCTCCTCCCGATCCGCGCGGTAAATCTCTGTCTCTCCCTGCTCTGCCTTTGCCTCCGCAACTTCCTTTGAGCAGACAAGGCGCTGCAGCAAGAGTACCTTGATTTCCTCGTCGAGCGTGTCAATCTTCTTTCGAATCTCCGTCAACTCCATAGCTTCTCTTATTTCCCCTTATTCCACAACGAGATCGTCGTTTTCCGGATGCTTCTGAAACCAGTGCTCCGCATAAGAGCAGGTCAACACTGCCCTCTTCTTCTCGTCCCGAAGGCGCTTCACCAGCCGTTCCATGAGTTCCTGTCCTATCCCCTGCCCCTGGAGCAAAGGGCTCACCTCCGTATGCTCCACATTCACGGTATCACCATTGACCGCTGGAAACTGCACACAGGCGAGCTTCACACCGTTCTCATCATAACCGGCAATTTCATTTGCCTCGTTCTCATACTGCAATGCCATAAAAGCCTCCTCTCACTGCTGTGTCAGAGTTCCAGATAATAAAAAAAATATAGCATAGCTGCAGTCAGTTTTCAAACTGCACAGCTTGTAGCAGCCCCTCGTGTCTCATCAAATCCTATTTCCTACTTAACTGAAAGGTATTTCATATGATAACATTGCCAGCTTGCGCCTGCCAAGCATTGCGCAGTGTTTTTTCAAATTTCTGTTGACAGGCATTAAATTCTAGTGTACTATTTAATTAGTTCGCAAGTGCAGCTCTTGCAGAAAGGAGTCTTGATGCAATTCGACGAATCGCAGCCCATTTATTTACAGGTTGTCCTGCAAATCAAAAAAGAGATTGTTACCGGTCAGAAGAAAAACGGCGAAAAATTAAAATCGGGGCGTGAACTCGCTCTTGAGTATCACATCAATCCCAATACGGCAGCGCGTGTCTACCAAACACTTGAAACAGAAGGCGTCGCCTTCACGAAGCGCGGACTTGGCACTTTTGTGACAGAAGATGCCACAATCAATGTGAGCCTGCGCAAGGAACTCGCAGCGGACTTCGTTGCCCGCTTCAAAAAAGACATGTCCGAACTCGGCTATACCGAGGATGAAATGCGGACACTCATTTGAATCAAGGAGGTTATTCCATGCTGGAAGTAAACCATGTTAACAAAAGCTATGGCAGCAAACAGGCACTCAGCGATTTCAGCTGCACATTGCAGGCTGGCGAGATTTATGGTCTGCTCGGTGCCAATGGAAGCGGCAAAACCACACTCATGAAACTGATTGCCAATCTGATTCTGCCGGACAGCGGCGAAATTCTCTTAGACGGCAAGCCGGTCTCGGCGGCAAGCCGGACGCACATCGCCTATATGTCAACAGAACCCTACTTTTACTCCTATATGAAAATCAAAGATGTCGGCGAATACTACCGCGACTTCTTTGAGGATTTCTCAATGGAAACCTTTCTCGAGATTTTACAGGACTTTAACTTAAGTCCTGCACTTCGCACAAAGCAGTTATCCTCAGGTATGATGGCAAAAATGAAAGTCGCCGTCACAATGTCGCGGAGCGCCGACATCATCCTGCTTGATGAGCCCTTAAACGGGATCGACTTAATCGCGCGCGACCAAGTCATGGAACTCATCATCTCCCGCGCGGGACAGAACTCTGCTCTCCTGCTCTCGAGCCATTTAGTTGAAGAGATGGAGCGCTTCATTTCAAAAGCAATTTTTGTGAAAGATGGCAGCCTGATTGCCGACCTCGACGTCGAGGAGCTCCGCGTCAAAGAAGGACTCTCACTCGCCGAGAAATACCGCCAGCTGCTCGCCTGAACACCGATCTCGTTGCCTTATAGGGCAGGAAAGGAACAATTTATGTTACATCTCATGAAATATGAGTGGAAGAAAACCTTCTTTCTAAAACTTCTGATGCTCGCCGTGATTGCGGTCGGCGAAATCATTTTTCTGGCGGGAATCTCTCTCCACCACACCGATTTTGAACGTTCAACTCTCTTTGAAACAAGCATGGTCATATTGGCGCTGGGACTTAGTCTCTCTCCCGTCATCAGCATTCTGCAGGATCTATCCATGCTGCAGCGGGAATTAAACAGCAAAGAATCCTACATGCTCTACCTGACGCCACATAACAGCTTTGAGATTCTGGGCGCAAAGTGCCTCGTGAGTCTTCTCGAGATTATTTTCTGGGCTGTTCTCGCTGCAGTTCTCTTTGTTGTGGACGGGCTGATGCTCACACATCTGCTCTACGGTGCGGATGCCAATATTATGGGAAGGCTCGCAGAGCTTTTGCAGCTCGTAACCTCGGCAGAAGCACTTACCGCCATGTTGCAGGCTACACTGCTCTTTCTCGCAGGTCTTCTGCAATTTGAGAGCATCGCCTTAATCGCCATTGTCCTGCAGGCAACTTTTCTGCATGGGATCCGGTTCTCAGGTATCATCACTGTAATTCTCTATATTCTGCTTGCATATTTCAGCAGCTCCCTGCTCACACATCTTCCGTTTTCACCCTACATGCTGCTTCACTTCGCAGGCTCTTATATCACCGTGCGCACTATCAGTATGGTAATCGTAAGTCTGATTCTCTCTGCCGTTTATTTTGTCATTGCAGCGCTGCTGCTTGAGAAAAAGCGGAACATC
>CALLVJ010000338.1 GCA_938010625.1 uncultured Stomatobaculum sp.
CGCGCCCCGTGCGGGAGCGAATCAGATTCTGCACGATGAAGAGCGAGAACAGCAGGAGAAGAATGCCGGCGAGGAAGGTCGAGAGCCGCGGCGTGCCGGTGATGCCCTGTGCGCCCTTAATCAGAATTTTGCCGTCTGTCTCCAATTTCAGCGCCGCCGTATCCTTCAGCGAGACGTGTACCCCCCTCGAATCCACGCCGAGATAGAGCGCATTGATGATATTCTTCACAATCTCGCCAAAGGCGAGCGTCACAATCGCGAGATAATCGCCCTGCAGACGGAGCACCGGAATCCCGATCAGAAAGCCGAAGAGCGCCGCCACAGCAGCGCCGATCAGCACAGCGAGTATAAAATCCAGACTGCCCGGGAGTTTTCCAGCCATCAGGTTGGTAAAGAGCGCTGAACTGAATGCGCCGACACACATGAATCCCGCGTGACCGAGGGACAGTTCGCCCGAAATGCCGACTACGAGATTCAAGCTGACTGCGAGAATCGCATACGTACAGAGCGGCACCAGGAGCCCCTTGAAGAGTGAACTCACTGCGCCGCCGCTTACCAGCGCCTGCACAATGACAAAGGCGAGAATCACAAGGGCATAGGTGATGCAATCATTGAAAAAGGCCTTTTTTTCAGATGTTCTGTTCATATTATACCTTCTCTCTCATCTTTTTCCCGAGAATGCCGGTGGGCCGCACCACCAGAACCAGAATGAGTACCGTAAAAACAATGGCATCTGAGAGTTTGGAGGAGAGGTAGGCCTTCGAGAGGTTCTCGAGCACGCCGAGCAAAAGCCCTCCAATCAGTGCACCCGGAATGGAGCCGATGCCGCCGAGGACTGCCGCGACGAAGGCCTTGATGCCGGGCATCGCGCCGGTGGTCGGCGTGAGGGTCGGATAGGCCGAGCAGAGCAGCACACCCGCAATCGCAGCGAGCGCCGAGCCGATGGCAAAGGTCAGCGCGATGGTCGCATTGACATTGATGCCCATCAGCGTCGCAGCGCCTCTGTCCTCTGCGACTGCGAGCATCGCCTGACCCGCGCGGGTCTTGTTGATAAAGCTTGTGAGCAGCACCATAATGAGAAAGCAGACCGCAATGGCTGCGACCGTCTCGCCTGAAATAACCAGCTGACCATTTGCAAAGCTCATTGACTTGATCGGCACGACCGAATGGAAACTCTTCGGGTTTGCGCCGAAGATGAGGAGCGCGAGGTTCTGCAAAAGATACGACACGCCAATCGCCGTGATCAACACGGCGAGACTGTTTGCACCGCGCAGCGGTTTGTAGGCAACCGCCTCAATGATGACGCCAAGCGCCGTGCAAAAGAGCACAGAGAGCAACACAGCAGCGGAAGCCGGAAGATTCAGGGCAGTCATCGCCGTAAAAGCGACATAGCCGCCGACCATAATGATATCGCCATGCGCAAAGTTCAGCATCTTCGCGATGCCATAGACCATTGTATATCCCAGCGCGATAATCGCATAGATGGAACCCAGGCTGATTCCGCTGAGCAAATAAGACAACAATTTCATGACTGCTCTCCTTTGTCTTTATGATAAAGAAAGGGCTGCAAACTACGCAGCCCTTTCGCTCTTTTCTTCCGTACGCGCTCAGTCCTCAATCGACTGATAAACGCCATTCTTGATCACGACGGCCTTGGGCTCCTTGGACGGCGAACCGTCTGCATTCCAGGTGATGGTGCCTGTGAGACCCTCCAGCTCCGTGATTGCCTTCTCCATTGCCGTGCCGAGTTCCTCCACAGACATCGACGGATTCAGATTCGCCTTCTCCGCCGCTGCCTTGATCGCATACATACCGTCGTAGGTATCAGCCGCAAACTGGATCGGGACCTCCTTGAAGCGCTCCTTATACGCCGTGACAAACTTCTGGGTCTTCTCATCCTTCGCATCTGCGGAGAACGGAGTCAGAAGCATGAGCCCCTCTGCGAGCGACTTGTCAAAGCCCTCCAGATTCAGAAGTCCATCCATTCCATCGCAGCCAAAGAAAATCGGGCTGTAACCCATATCCTTGCTCTGCTTTAAGACCAGCGCTGCTTCTGTGTAGTAGAACGGCAGGAAGACAAGCTCTGCACCCGCGTTTCGGATGTTCTGGAGCTGAATGTTGAAGTCGGTCTTGTTGTCCGCCGTGAACTGCTCATCCGCGACAATCTGGAGACCGTTCTTCTCTGCATTTGCGATGAAACTGTCGTGAATGCCACTCGAGTAGACGTCGGAGGAATCGTAGAGAATGCCAATCTTCGTCGCCAGTTTGTGGCCTCCAATGTACTCAGCCGACTTCTCACCCTGCTGCGGATCCGAAAAGCAGACTGCGAACGTATTGGAGTTTTTAATGCAGTCCGGCGAAGAGCCCGAGGGGGTCAGCTGAAACATATTGTCCTTTACGGACTCGTTTGAAACCTGGATACTGGGCGCGCTGGTCACCGTGCCGAGCAGCATCTGCATGCCCCAGTCTTTCAGATGATTATACGCATTGACAGATTTCTCTGCGTCGTGCTCGTCGTCATCAAACTCAACCTCGACTTTGTAGCCATTGATGCCACCCGCCGCATTGATTTCATCGGCAGCGAGCTGCTGTGCATTTTTGCAGGAGAGACCGTAGACTGCTGCGCCGCCTGTGATCGGGCCAATGCCGCCGATCTTCCAGACCTGACCGCCCTTGCCTGCCTCGCTCTGTCCCTCTGTTTTGCTCTCGCCAGAAGCCTTGGTTTCGCTGCTCTTCTGCTGACCACAGGCAGCAAGCCCCAAGACCATGGAAACTGCTAATACTACAGATAATGCTTTTTTCATACTGACTTCCTCCCAGACAACATACCAAATAGATATGCCGAAATTATAAAGAGCATATGTAGAGATGTCAACCGGCGAGGCGCAAAATATAGAGATTTGACAGTTTTAGATCAATCTTTCCGCCTGTTTCCTCAGGATTCCAGCAGTTGGTATACGCCATTCTGAATGCTGACTACCTTTGGTTCCTTGGAGGGCGCGCCATCCGCACTCCAGCTGATATTGCCGGTCACGCCCTTTACCTGAATTTCGGTCATTGCCTGCTCCATTGCGCTGCCGAGCTCAGAAACAGACATGGCAGGCGTCAGATTCGCCTTCTCCGCCGCTGCCTTGATGGCATACATGCCGTCGTAAGTATCCGCTGCAAACTGATCCGGCGTCTCGTGATACTTCTCGCGGTACGCTGTGGTAAAGTGCTGCGTCGCCTCATCCGTTGCCTCCGCCGAGAACGGCGTGAGCAGCATGAGACCCTCGGCAAGTGACTTGTCAAAGCCCTCGACATTCAGAATGCCGTCGATCGCATCGCAGCCAAAGAAGGTCGGCTGATAGCCCATACCGCGGCTCTGCTGCAGCACCAGGGCTGCCTCCGTGTAGTAGAACGGAATAAAGACGAGGTTCGCGCCTGCATTCCGGAGGTTTTGCAGCTGAATGGTAAAGTCAGTCTTATTGTCCGCCGTAAACTGCTCGTCATCTACAATCGAAAGACCGAGCTTTCTCGCATTTTCTACGAAGCTGTCGTGAATCCCGCTTGAATAGACATCGGAGGAATCATAGAGAATGCCGATTTTGGCATCTGCCATGTGTTTCTTCATATACGCCGCCGACTTTTCGCCCTGCTGTGTGCTTGAAAAACAGACGGCAAACGAGTTCGGATTCGCAATGCACTCGGGCGCCACGCCGCAGGGCGTGAGCTGAAACAGATTGTCCTGCACGGACTCATTTGAGACCTGAATGCAGGGACCGCTGGTCGGCGTGCCGAGGAGCATCTGCATGCCCCAGTCTTTCAGCTCATTGTAGGCATTCACCGATTTCTCGGCGTCGTGCTCATCGTCGTCATACTTCATCTCAACCCGATAGCCGTTGATGCCGCCCGCCGCATTGATTTCCTCAACTGCGAGCGCCTGTGCATTCCGGCAGGAGATGCCGTATACAGCTGCGCTGCCTGTCACCGGGCCAATGCCACCAATCTTCCAGACAGTGCCGTTTTCTGCCACTGTACCATCATTTGTGCTCTCTCCGCCTGCCTGCGTCTTTCCGCAGGCAGCGAGACAAACCGCCATCGAAGCTGCCAACACAGCCGCAACCAGTCGTTTCATACAGGCTCCTCCTTCTCAATCATTCAATGTGAATATTTTTGCACAGTATAGTCACATCATCTCGATATGTCAAGAAAACCAGCCTGAATTGTACGAATATTTATGAATACTTCCACTCAGCGACCGGATCCCGCTCCATCAGCATCTGCACAGCTTCCGCCGCCGGCAGCCCCGAAAAGAGCACGCGGTTCACAACATCCACAATCGGCATTTCGACCTGTTCCCGCTCGGCGAGTGCGAGTGCTGCCTTCGCGGAGTACACGCCTTCCACGACCTGTCCAACTTCCCGCATGGCCTCTTCCACCGGTTTCCCCTGCCCAATCAGGATGCCGGCTCTCCGGTTTCTCGAGTGCATGCTCGCGCAGGTCACAATCAGATCGCCGATGCCTGTGAGCCCGGCGAAGGTCTCCCAGTGCGCGCCGAGCTTCACACCGAGACGCGCAGTCTCCGCAATGCCGCGCGTGATCAGTGCGGCCTTCGTGTTGTCGCCGTAACCGAGACCATCGGCTATGCCCGCCGCGAGCGCAATCACGTTCTTCACTGCGCCGCCGAGCTCAATACCCTTTACATCGGTCGAAGTGTAGACGCGAAACACGCGGTTCATAAAGAGCTGCTGCACGCGCTCGGCAAGGTCGCTATTCGACGCGCCTGCCACACAGGTGGTCGGAAGCCTCCTTGCGACTTCCTCTGCATGGCTTGGACCCGAGAGGCAGGCAACGGCCGCATTCGGAATTTCCTCCTGCACCTCGTCAGTCTGGAACAGGAGGCTCTTCTCCTCGATCCCCTTTGCGACGCAGATGAGGAGCTGACCGGGCCTTACAAACGGGCGCAGCTCTCTTGCGACGCCGCGCGTGTAAACTGAGGCAGTCGCGAGGACAACCGCATCCTGCGCCTCACTTGCTTTCTTTATGTCAGACGTAAACTGCAGTCCTGCTGGCAGAGTAAGTCCTCCGAGCGCAGGCGATTTTCGCGTGCGGCGAAGCTCCTCCGTGTGCTCTGCAAAGGGCGACCAGAGCAGCACCTCATGTCCATTGTCAGAGAGCAGCATGGCGAGCGCCGTTCCCCAGGCACCGGAACCCAGAACAGAAATCTTAGCCATTACTTCTTCACCTCCATGCCATGCGTAAACAAGTGTAACGGGCTCTCCTCGCCGCGCAGGAGCCGCCCGATATTCGCGCGATGGCGAAAAATAGAGAGCAAAGGATTGAACAAGGCGAGAATCAAAAATTCTGTCTGGTACCCTGCCCCAACCGGCAACGCATGTCGGACATAAAAGAAAAGCGCAAGTACCAATAAGAGAACCATTGACAGAATCGACGAGAGAGAAACATAGTGAAACAGGCAGCAGGTCACGATGAAGAGGAGGCACCAGGCAACTGCCAGCTTCCAGTCGAGCGCGAGCAGCACGCCGACTGTACTTGCGACACCCTTTCCGCCGCGAAAGCCGAGATAAAACGGATAGTCGTGACCGAGCAGCACGCCGGTTGCCGTCCAGAGCGCCATGAGAAGCTTAAACTCCGGCTGCCCCGCAAAAAAGTGTCTCGCAAGTACACAGGGGATCACAGCCTTCGCCGCATCAAGGAACAGCACCAGAATACCGGCGCCGGTTCCCATGACGCGGAGCGAATTGGTCGCGCCGGTCGAATGACTGCCGTAATTCCGGACATCCAGTCCCTTCACTCTGCCGAGAAAATAACCGCT
>CALLVJ010000339.1 GCA_938010625.1 uncultured Stomatobaculum sp.
AACTGCCGGAAATATGACGTTTTCCCTCCACATTTTAGGCATTTAGTGATCCTTTCCGCCAAGCCGCGCCCGAAGTTCCTGCAAAAGCTCCGCATGCCAGTTGGGTTTCAATTCCGGGAACGCATTCAGCATGCGCCCGGTGCCAAAGAAACGCGTCTTCTCTGCCCGCTTCTGAAGCGCCCGAAAGCGCTGCTCTGCGAGAGTGCGCTGTCGCTCCAATTCCTCCCTCGCACGAATACTGTCCTCACCGATGCGCTGGCTCAGCTGGTCGGAAACTGCGCGGATCCGGTCTCTGAGTTTGCCGAGATCGCCGAGGTCTTTGCTCAGCTTATGCGCAGTCAGCACCGAGGCGACAAAATCGACGAGCAGTGTGAGACAGGCGGCTGTCAGCATCCACCAGCCCAGACCCGCAGGAATCAATCGCACATAGCCCCGCACCAGCGGATGCACGATGCGGATCATAAAAACTGTGCCAAATCCCCAGAGCACGCTGAACCGAAGGCAAATATAGCCGTGAAACTGAAACGGCTCCTTGCTGTAGTCCCACCAGCGCGCATGAAAGAAGGTGTTGAGGAGCCAGCCGCCGAAAAGCTCAATCGAGGTCGTAAAAACGAGTCCCGACAGAAAGAGAGCGGGAAGCCCTACGCGTTCCTCCTGCCCGGGTGCAAGCGCATTCATGAGCGCGCAGATCGCGAGCATGCCAAACCCATAGATGGGGCAGACCGGGCCGTTTAAGAAACCGCGATTAATGATTTTCCCGAGACAGAGCGCGTGAAAGGCGACTTCTACGACCCAGCCGAGAAAGGCATAGATACAAAAATACCAGAGCGCCTGATAAAGTGTCAAACCATTTCCTCCCCGCAAAACTGCGCGAAAAAAGCCCGCACAGGTCTCCCCGCGCGGGCCCGCGAACACTGTTTATTCCGTCTTGCCTGCTTTCTTCTGGCTAGCCTGGAACTGCAGGTACTCGTTCACATAGTCGACTACCTCGTCCGCATTCATGCCATGCACCATGCTCGCATCCTGCAGAGACTCTGCCTGCGAGGCCGGGCAACTGATGCACCCCATACCGCACTGCATCAACGCAAATGCCGCATCCGGATACTTGCTGATGATCTCACCTACCAGCATATCTTTCGTGACCAAAGCCTTGTTCTCTTCTGCCATATTTGCTCCTTCCATGCCGCTCAGGCTGCAGAGCACAGCCGCGACATTCTTGACAATTCCGATTCACATTAATTCTACCACAGCTGTCACAGCGCCCGCAAGTAGCTATGGCAACACTCTGTCAATTCTTCATCGAGACACCGCGCATCGTATCGCCGCGCTGGTTCTCGCCGAAATGATAGTCATTGCCAGGCAGAATCGCATTCAGAAGCACACCGGCAATCGAGGCGAGTGCAAGCGCTGTGAGGGTAATCGGCGTGCCGAACACCGTGAAGCTCAAGCCCTTCGAAAAGCCGAGACCGGAAACCAGAATAATAGCCGCAATGATCAGATTTCTGCTGTTGGAGAAATCCACACGGTTCTCAACCACGTTGCGGACACCGATTGCAGAGATCATGCCGTAGAGGATGAAACTGATGCCGCCGATGATCGCCGTGGGCAGTGAGGCCACGACTGCCGCAAAGCGCGGCACAAAAGAGAGCAGAATCGCATAGAGCGCCGCGAGACGAATGACCCGCGGATCGTAGACATGCGAGAGCTCGAGAACGCCGGTGTTTTCCCCGTAAGTCGTATTCGCCGGACCACCAAGAAATGCCGAGAGCGAGGTCGCAAGGCCGTCGCCAATCAGCGTCCGATGCAGACCCGGATCTTCGATGAAGTTTTTGCCGACCGTCGCCGAGATTGCCGAGATATCGCCGATGTGCTCCATCATGGTTGCAATCGCAATCGGCGCCATCACGAGAATCGCAGTCAGATCAAATTTGCAGAGCTCGAACGGCGGAACGCCAAAAAGCGGACTTCCCGCGATTCTGGAAAAATCAATCATTGCGCTGCCGTCTGCATTCTGCATGCCGAGCGCGTAAAAAACCAGCGCCGCCGCATAAGAGACCAAAACCCCCATCAGAATCGGGATGATGCGGAAAATGCCCCTGCCAAAGATATTAAAAATCACAATCGTGCAGAGTGCAATCAGTGCGAGCAGCCAGTTATTTTCCGCCGAGGAAATGGCTGTGCCAGCGAGCGAAAGCCCGATGCAGATGATAATCGGACCGGTCACGACCGGCGGCAAAAAGCGCATGACCCGCTTCACGCCAATCAGCTTGATGACTGCCGCGAGAATCAGATATAAGAGACCCGCGACTACAATGCCTCCGCAGGCATAGGGCAGTTTCTCACCGTAGCTCATATTCGCGTAGATGCCCGTGTTCAGCTCTGCGACCGTCGCAAATCCGCCGAGAAAGGCGAACGAGGAACCCAGAAAAGCCGGAACCTTAAACTTTGAGCAGAGGTGGAAAAAAAGTGTCCCGGCACCTGCCATGAACAGCGTCACCTGTACGGAAAGTCCCTCACCGTGAAAATAGCTGTCCACGAGGATGGGCACTAATACTGTCGCGCCAAACATCGCAAACATATGCTGCAGACCGAGCAGCAACATGCGTCCCCATCCGAGTGTCTTCGCGTCATAGATGCCTCCCGGTTTCTTTTGATTCTCCATTGCTTCTATCTCCTTTTCAACTCGGCAGTTGCACAATAAAGTACATAACCTTGTTTCGCCACTGCGCGCGAATTTGTCCTCTGTACATGCGGACAATACCCTCCGCCATGGAGAGCCCGATTCCATAGCCCTCTTTCTTGCAATTGTGGGATTTGTCCTCCCGGTAAAAGCGGTCAAAAAAACGGCTGCAGTCCACATCGCCGCCCTCCGCATAGTCATTTGAAATCATGAGCTCGCTGCCTCGCCAGTTCCTGCGCCGCATGAGCCGGATCCGCACCGTCCCTCCCTTGTCACAGTACTTGACTGCATTGTCGAGCAGAATATTCACGAGCTCCGGAAGCTCCCGCTCGGTCGCAGTCGCCGTGACATTGTCCGCAATCTCGGCGCTGAGGTGCTTCCCCTGCTGCTCTGCGACTGGCCGGAACGCCTCGGCGCCCTGCCGCACCGCCGCCGTAAAGCTCTGGCGGCTCAGTTCCTTTTTAATGCCCTCTTCAACCCGCGTCAGCACAATAAGATCGTCCACGAGGCGGCTCAGGCGCCGCACCTGATGCAGAATGCTGTCCGTCCACTCGGAACTCCCGTGCATGATCTCGAGAAGCTCCGCATTGGCGGAAATCACGGCAATCGGCGTCTTCAACTCATGGCTCGCATTTGTGATAAAGCGCTTCTGGCTCTCCATATTCCGGACCACGGGTTCCACCGCTCGCGCCGAGAGCAACAGCATGATGAAGCCAAACAGGAGCAGTACACCTCCCGACGCGAGACAGCTGTCCCGCCCGATGCGCCGCAGCTCACGGAAATCGCT
>CALLVJ010000340.1 GCA_938010625.1 uncultured Stomatobaculum sp.
AGGCGGAGATTGACAGGTCCCGCGTAGCTCTTGGTGAAGTTGGTATTCTGCGAGTTCTCCGGTAGGACAATGAGCGCCTCAAGGTTCAGTTGAATACTGGCGGGACTTGCCGTCATATCGGTGATCACACAGTCGGAAAAGGAGAAGTGGGAGAATTCATTGACAGATTGAAATTTCATAGTTGTCGTCCTTTCGTTGTCTCCATTATTTATGTATTTATGTGATGTCTGCAGCGATGATAACAAAAATATAAGATTGTACGCAAGATAATTCGACGAACCAGAACGATACAGAAAGAAGTGCTGCTTTTGAAAGCGCATAGGAGCGTAAATCAAACTGCAGGAGGACGTTTACCGTGAGAGTTTGTGGAAAACAGACAAGGACGATTCACAAATAGCTTGATTTTTGGTACGATAATACAAGGCCTAACAATCGGTCTCGAAAGGAGAGAATCCAATGGAACAGAAGCTGCCAAAGAGAAGTGAAGTTGCAAAGGAGAGGACCTGGAATCTGGAGGATATCTATCCGGATGTGCAGGCCTTTGAGGAGGATATGAAGCGCGGTCTTGCTCTTGCAGATGAAATTGCCGGCTATGAGGGGAAGCTCGGCGACGGCGCAGAAGTGCTCTTAAGGGTCTATGAGCTCTACCAGGAGTGCAAAAAGACAGATTACTGCTTCTTTGGCTATGCGATGATGCGGAGCGATGCAGATACAAGCGACGCGGACAATCTCGCTCTGCTCCAGCGGGCGCAGAGCGCAGAAGTGCGGATTCAGGAGAAGACGGCTTTCATTGAGCCGGAAGTGCTTGCGCTTGGTGAAGAGAAGATTAAGGCCTATTACGAGGCTTGCCCGGCACTCCGTGCATTCAAGAATACGATTGACGATGCCATCCGCCTTGCACCGCATACGCTGAACAAGAGTGAGGAGAAATTACTTGCAGCAGCGGGGATCATGGCGATTGCACCGTACCAGAGTTTTTCGATGCTGCAGAATGCGGATATGAAATTTTCG
>CALLVJ010000341.1 GCA_938010625.1 uncultured Stomatobaculum sp.
TGCGCCTCCACTCCCTGTATAAATGCGTAAAAATTATCCTTCTATTCATCCACAGCTGTGTTTTTTCCATTTGTGTAAACCAACTTACTGTTCTTTTTTCGCACTCTGTCACAGACACTTCACGAAATTCTCACAGACTTATCCACAGGCCTAGTTTTGATTGCATTGAGATTATCCCAACTTTTTGCTATACTTAAGAGCGACTTATCCCCAAACGCGTCAAAGGAGTCTTTGATTATGGAGCAAAACACAGCGTTCCAAACCATTGCAAACCAATGGCCTGACATATTAGCCTATATCAGAAATGAGTTTGAAATTTCGGAAATTTCCTATGGTATGTGGATTTCTCCGCTAAAGCCACATCATCTGCTTCAAAATACAGATAACAGTGTTCAACTATTTGTAGAAATTCCAGAAGAAAAAGACAATCTCCCTAACGCAGGTTTTCAAACCTTTGTCTCTGGTCGTTATGCCAGCATCATTGAAGCTGCTGTTGAAGCAATAACCGGACTATCCTGTCATCTGGATTTTTACAGTGCAAAAGAAGAACAACCTGCCACAAACCGTCTCAAACCTGTAAGTCAGCAAATTCTTTCGAATGCAAAACTGGATCCCCGCTATACCTTCGATACCTTTGTCGTTGGAAAAAATAATAACCTTGCTCATGCCGCTTCTCTCGCAGTTGCCGAAAATCCAGGAGAAAGCTACAATCCACTTTTCATCTATGGAGGAGTAGGACTTGGAAAAACACATTTAATGCAATCTATCGCACATTTTGTACTCCAACACAATCCAAGCGCCAAAGTACAGTATGTAACAAGTGAATCCTTCACCAATGAATTGATTGAAGCCATTCGAAGCAAAAACAATTTCACAACCACCGAATTTCGCGACAAATACCGTTATATTGATGTCTTATTAATCGACGACATACAATTTATAATAGGAAAGGACAGAACACAGGAAGAATTCTTCCACACTTTTAATGCCCTGCACGGCGCCAAAAAACAGATTATCATCTCGTCAGATAAACCTCCAAAAGAACTTGCAACGTTGGAAGATCGGCTGCGCTCTCGCTTTGAATGGGGTCTCACCGTTGATATACAGCCGCCGGATTACGAGACGCGCATGGCCATTCTCAGAAAACGCGAAGAACTGGATCATATTAATGTAGACAATGAAGTCATTCAATACATTGCTTCCAATGTCCGCAGTAATATTCGAGAACTAGAGGGTTCTCTGACGAAAATTGTCGCTTTTGGCAAACTAAATCACATGGAAGTCAATCTGGAACTCGCCCAAAACGTGCTCCGCGATATCATTGACCCTAATATGAAACAGGAAATCACACCGCAATTCATTATTCAAGTGGTCGCAGAACACTACGGCATTTCTGAACTCGATCTGGTCGGCACCAAGCGGACCAAAAAACTTGCAACAGCCCGACAGGTCGCTATGTATCTGTGTCGCGAAATGACAGAAGTTTCTCTCCAGCAAATTGGCGCACATTTTGGCGGAAAAGACCATACAACAGTCCTCTACGCCATCAAGAAGATATCCACAGAAGTTGAGGATAACCCAGATACTTCAAGCGCCGTGAATGTCCTGAAGAAAAAAATTTCTGCACAGTAATTCACAAGTCAGTGCGAGAATCTAATATGATTTCCACGACAGTTTTCTACTGGAAAATCACGTAGTTCTGCGCCTTTCCAGTAGATTCCCACATACTCACAACCCCTATTATTATGATTACGGGATTATATAAAAAGAAAGGACGGCTCTATGAAGCTCGCGTTCAACAAAGAAAAACTCACAAACGCCCTGGGGATTGTCTCCAGAGCCATTCCGACTCGCACCACTAACCCCATTTTGAGCTGCGTCTTATTCGATGCTTCTGAGAAAGGCGTTACTCTGATTGCCAATGATTCTGAATTTGGTATTTCAACCAAAGTTGAAGGAATCGTCAATGAAAAGGGAAAAGTTGCACTAGATGCAAGACTTATTAGTGACATCATCCGCAAACTGGAAGGCGATGATGAGCTCATCAACATTGAGACTGATCAGAATTTCACAACCCGGATTTCTTGTAGCGATGTGCTCTTCACGATTCTGGGAAGAGATGGTGAGGAGTTTGCCTATATCCCACAGATTGAGCGGGAACACAAATTGAATCTTACACAGTTCACATTGAAAGAAGTTATCCGAAAGACAATCTTTGCTGCGGCACTCAATGACAGCAATAAGATGATGGGTGGTGAATTTGTCAATATTCAAGGACGTATCGCAACCTTTGTGGCTCTTGACGGGCATCGTGTGGCAGTCAGAAATGTGACACTCCGAGGGGGAGATGAGTCCTTCCATGCGATCATCCCGGGTAAGACCATGAATGAGATTAGCAAGATCATGGAAGATGACAACGAAAAAGAAGTAGAGCTTTTCTTCTCAAAGAACCATGTACTCTTTTCGTTCGCGGGGACGCTGGTGCTCTCCAGACTGATTGACGGGGAGTATTTCAAGATTGAGCACATGCTCTCCAAGGACTACGCAACCAAGGTGGAAATTAATCGGACTAAGCTGCTCGGAAACATTGACCGCGCAACCATTCTGATCAAAGAGAGCGATCACAAACCAATTGTTCTGGATATTGGTGATCGAAAACTTGCTCTAAAGGTCAAATCTTCCTATGGCACGATGGATGGAGAACTTCCCTGTGAGAAGAGTGGAAATGATCTTTTGATTGCATTTAATCCAAAGTTTTTGATGGATGCGCTCCGCGCGATTGATGATGAGACAGTGACACTCTACTTTACCAATGCAAAATCTCCATGCTTCCTGCGAGATGAGCATGACAGTTTTGTATATCTGATTTTACCGGTCAATTTTGTCGCATAAGACGAGAAGGAAATGAAGTGAAGGAAGTTAAGATCAAGGACACTTGTATCAAACTGGATCAGGCCATGAAGCTCGCAGGAGCCTGTGATCTTGGTTCGGATGCGAAACATGTGATCCAGAGCGGAGAAGTTTTGGTAAACGGTAAAATTGAAGAGCGACGCGGCCGTAAGTTGCATTCGGGAGATTGTTTCTCTTTTGACGGACATGATTATCGAATCATTGGAGCTTAAAAATTTTAGAAATTACCAGTGTGGAAAGTTTCAATTTTCCTCCGGCAGTAATTTGCTCTACGGAGATAATGCACAGGGAAAAACGAATCTCCTGGAGGCGCTCTATTACTGTGCCAGTGGAAAATCGCATCGTGCTGGTAAGGATCGGGATCTGATCCGCTTTGGAGAGACCGAGGCGCACATCAAGCTTTTATTGCGGAGCAGGGAGATTCCACACCGGATTGATATTCATCTCCGGAAGAATGGGACGAAGGGAATTGCGGTAGATGGCATTCCTCTCCGGCGCACTAGCGAGTTGTTTGGAATTGCCAGAATGGTGGTATTTTCACCGGAAGATCTCAATTTGATTAAGAACGGTCCCGCCGAGAGGCGGCGTTTTCTTGATATAGAATTATGTCAACTGAATCGTCGCTATGTTAAAGAGCTCTTGCAATATAACCGTGTTCTATTACAGCGAAATAAACTGTTAAAAGAATTGCCTTTCCACCCCAATTTGCTTGAGACACTGGATATTTGGGATGCACAGCTGATCACAACAGGGATAGCTCTGATGGAGAGTCGTTCTGCTTTTCTGACACAGCTCAATGAAATCTGTGCGAAAAAGTATGCGGCACTCACAGGCAAACAGGAGCGGCTGCAGCTTTTTTATGAGGTCAATGCTTCGAAAGAGCACTTTGCAACGGCGTTGCAAAAAAGCCGGGAATCGGATTTGCGACAGAAGACGAGTTCTGTCGGACCTCACCGGGACGACATTGCTTTTTATTTAATTCAAAGTGGAGGAGAGAAGATGGATTTGCGAAAATTTGGCTCGCAGGGGCAGCAGAGAAGTGCAGCGCTCGCTGTGAAACTGGCAGAGTTTTCGCTGATGCAGAGAGAATGTGGAGAAAATCCGGTCTTTCTTCTGGATGATGTGCTCTCAGAGCTCGATACAGCCAGGCAAAAACAGCTATTAAAGAGCATTCAAAACGTGCAAACTGTTTTGACCAGCACAGGAATGGACAATTTGTTGCAGGATGGCTTTCAAATTGACAAAAAATTCCTAGTAAAAAAA
>CALLVJ010000342.1 GCA_938010625.1 uncultured Stomatobaculum sp.
GTCGCGGCCGAAGAGGCAGCACTCGCGGGCGAGGGCAGAGTGCTGCTCCGCGCGAGCGGCACTGAGCCGGTGATCCGCGTGATGGTCGAGGCGCCAAGTGAGGCGCTCTGCGACGAGACAGTTGCGCGCCTGGTCGGCGTGCTCACAGCAGAGGGGCTCACAGCCGATACCTGAGACAAATGGTGATGCGCTGAGACAGACAGCAGACTTGTTTTACCGAAATTGGTTTTACAGAAACTTAGAAGGAGAGAGCTATGTATCATATCGAGAGGTATCAACGGAACCCGGTCGTTCATTTCCCGGAGCGCGAGTGGCCGAATCGTGAGATTGAGAAGGCGCCGCGCTGGTGTTCAGTCGATCTCCGCGACGGCAACCAGGCGCTCGTTGAGCCCATGGTGGTCGAGGAGAAGACAGAGATGTTCAACCTCCTGCTAAAGCTCGGCTTCAAGGAAATTGAGATCGGTTTTCCGGCGGCCTCTCAGATTGAGTTTGACTTTCTCCGGCTGCTCGCACTCCGGAAGATGATTCCGGACGATGTGCATGTCCAGGTGCTCACGCAGTGCAGAGAGCACCTGATTCACAGAACCTTTGAGGCAATCGAGGGCATTCCAAATCCGATTGTCCATATTTACAATTCCACGAATACGCTGCAGCGTGACGTGGTCTTCCATGCGAGCCGCGAGGAAGTCAAACAGATTGCCGTGGAAGGCGTCAGAATGGTCAAAGCGTGCATGAAGGAATTCGGGCGCGACGACATCATCCTCGAGTACTCCCCGGAGAGCTTCATGGGCACTGAGCTTGACTTTGCGCTCGAGGTCTGCGAGGCTGTGATCGACGAGTGGGGCATGGCGACGCCGGAGAACAGGATTATCATCAACCTCCCGCTCACGGTCGAGATGAATACACCGAATGTCTATGCCGACCAGATTGAGTGGATGGTGCGCCATTTCAAGAATCGCGATTCGATTGTGGTCAGCATTCATCCGCACAACGACCGCGGCACTGGTGTCGCTGCGACCGAGCTCGGCCTGCTCGCGGGCGTGGACCGCGTCGAGGGAACGCTCTTTGGAAACGGCGAGCGCACCGGCAATGTGGACATTCTGACCGTCGCCTACAACATGTACTCGCAGGGCATTGAGCCGAATCTGGATCTCTCGAATGAGAAGGAGATCGCAGAGGTCTATGAGCGCTGCACGAAGATGACCATTCCGCCGCGGCATCCCTATGCGGGCGAGCTCGTGTTCACGGCGTTCTCGGGATCGCACCAGGATGCGATCAGCAAGGGCATGCAGGCGATGCGGGAGCGAAACAATCCACACTGGCAGGTGCCCTATCTCCCGATCGATCCCGCGGATATCGGGAGAGAGTACGAACCGGTCGTCCGCATTAACTCTCAGTCCGGCAAGGGCGGTGTCGCTTTCATCATGGATACGTTCTACGGTTTTCATCTGCCGAAGGGCATGCACAAGGAGTTCGCGGACATCATTCAGGCGCTCTCCGAGAAGCAGGGTGAGATTCCACCGGAGGAAATCTATGCCGAGTTCCAGCGCGCCTATCTCGACCGCAAGGAACCATTGCACTTTAGAAAGTGCGTGATTTCGGACAATGGTCTCGAGGAGGGCGAGTTCGCAACCCGCGCTGTTTGCACCTATACCTTCCGCGGCGAGGAGCAGCAGTTTGAGGGCGTCGGCAACGGCCCGATTGATGCGGTGCGTCACGGTCTCGCGGATGCGCTTGGACTGCAGATTCGCATTCTCGATTACTCCGAGCATGCGCTGCGCCAGGGTTCCAACGCGCAGGCAGCGTCCTATATCCATATGCTGGATGAGAAGAGCGGGCGCACAACCTACGGCGTCGGCATCTCGAGCAATATCACGAGGGCTTCGCTCCGCGGCATTTTCTCCGCGGTAAACCGCCTGTTCTACTAAAAAGCTGATTTCATACAGCCCGGCGCGTTCCGGGCTGTTTCCATAGGAGGGGATGCGGATGAACGTGGTCTATGTCTCGAACGAGGCCTATGCGCAGCACTTTGCGGTCTCGTTCGCCTCGCTCTGCGACTGCAATCCGGACGAAGAGGAGCTCACGGTCTACCTGCTGGACACCGGCATACAGCCGGAAACAGCGGAGAAGTTAAAGACGCTCGCGGCAGATTTCGGGCGGGAACTGATTCTGCTGCACTGCCGGAATCTGGAGGCAAAATTTGCGGCGCGGCCGGACACCGGGCGCTTTGATCTCAGCACGCTGGGGCGTTTTTTTCTCGGGGAGTTCTTGCCGGACATGGTTACGCGGGTGCTGTATCTGGACTGTGACACAGTGGTGCAGCGGAGCCTGCATAAGATGTATACAGCGGATCTTCACGGTGCGCTGCTCGCGATGGCGGAGGAGCCGACCATCTACCACGAGGTCAAGGCCTATCTCGGCATTCTGCCGGATGCGCCGTATTTTAACGCGGGCGTCATGCTCGTGGATCTCGCGCGCTGGCGGAGAGAGAGAATCGGCGAAAAGCTGCTCGCCTACTACGAGGAGATTGCGCCGCAGTGCCTTTTTCAGGACCAGGATGCGATCAACGGTCTCCTCAAGAGACGCATTGCGATCCTGCATCCCCGCTACAATTTCATTACCAACTACTATTATTTTTCCTATGCGGCGCTCGAAGTCTTTTCGCCCGCTTACCGGGAAATTGGCGAGCGGCGCTTCTCTGCGGCAAAGCGGCATCCGGCGATTCTCCACTATGCGGGCGACGAGCGCCCCTGGCGGCAAGGCGCCTGTAATCCCTACGGCAGAGAGTATCTGCGTTACCTCGCGCGGACGCCCTGGCAGGGCGCGGCGCTGGAGGGCGGCAGGCGCTGTTATCTCTTCTGTTACCACGGCATGAATCTGATGACACGCCTGTTTCCCTCGCTCCGTTTTGCGATTGGGCGGCGCTATGTGAAGAAGAGCGCAGAGGAGAGAAAGCGGAAGATGCAGGAGGCAGGCAGGGCATGAGCGAAAAGACAGCGGCCATTGTGGTGAACTTCAATGACAGCGAGACCACGCTCGCGCAGATTCAGCGCATCCGGGACTATGCAGCTCTGGATCGGATTATTGTGGTTGACAATGCCTCGACCGACCAGAGCCTCACACGGCTTCGGGCGGTTGCG
>CALLVJ010000343.1 GCA_938010625.1 uncultured Stomatobaculum sp.
TATGCCTTCTCAGCACTAGAGGCCTTTCGCGCCTTTCGCGCGCGTGCCCCCATTGAACTTCTGCTTTTCTCCGAGCACTTTGCCGACGAGATGCAGGGACTACTCGGGCAGAGCATGGCCATCCTGCTGAGCGAAGACGGCTTTGTCAGTGAACGTCATGTCAATGCACTCCCGATTCCCGCTGTCTTTTCCTATCGCCCGGCAGATGTCATGGCGCGCCAGGTAATGCAGCTCTATGCGGCATCGCATCCCTCGGCGCTCTCGCCAGTCCAGCGCAGTGACTGTGAAATTCTGGGGATCTACTCCCCCATCCACCGCTGTGGTAAGACCACACTTGCTCTCTCCCTCGGTCTCGCGCGCGCTACGCAGGGCAAGACCCTGCTTCTCTCGCTCGAGGACTATGCCGGCGTCTATGCGCGAATTGCACCGGACGCTGCCGAAAGTCTCTCTGAACTCTTGTTTGCCCACTGCAGCGGCAGCTACAGCTGGGCCAGCTTACAGAGCCATCTCTTTGCCTTCGGCGCGCTAGATCTTCTGCCGCCGGTGCGCTGTGCAGAGGATTTGTCCCTGCTGCCCGCCGAAGAACTCGCTTCCCTCCTGCAGCGCCTCGCCCGAGAGAGTGGTTACCGCAATATGATTCTGGATCTCGGCGCCTTTGGCCGCCGCGCCCTGGAGCTTCTCGAGCTCTGCGACCGTATCTTCATGCCCGTGCTGTCCGACCCGCTCTCCGCACTGAAACTCAGCTCCTTCCAGGAATACCTCCGGCAGAGCGGACGCGAACAGCTGCTCGAAAAGGCCGAGACGCTTGAACTGCCCCTGGATCCAGAAAAGGCGCAGGACTACGCCTGCGCCTTGCTGCCCGCCTATGAGAGCGGGCCTCTCTATGAGCTCGCCGCTGCCCTGCATTGAAATACCGGGCAGCGACTATTTTCTGCCTTTCGTCAATAGAAATTTGCAAAAATAGAGGCGCCGACCACAGTCATGATACCGCTGACCACAATCGCGAGACCCGCCATGGCCCCCTCAATCTCGCCAATCTGCATCGCCTTGGATGTTCCGATTGCATGCGCTGAGGTGCCGAGCGCCAGCCCCTTCGCAATCGGGCTGTGAATCGCAAACAGATGACAAATTGGATCCGCGAGCACGTTGCCGAGAATACCAGTCACAATGATCGAGGCGACCGTGATGGTCGTATAGCCGCCGAGCTCCTCGACCACGCTCATGCCGATGGCCGTCGTGATAGACTTCGGGAGCAGGGTGATATATTCCACATGATTCATATGGAACAGCATGCAGAGCAGCAGAATGGAGCCGAGGCTCGTGAGCACGCCTGCTGAGACACCGAGCGCAACTGCGAGCAGATTGTCCTTTAAGAGCTGCAGCTGCTGGTAGAGCGGCACGGCGAGCGCAACCGTCGCCGGTGTCAGCAGATAGCTCAGATATCTCGCACTTCGGATATAACTGCCGTAATCAATGTGAAAAGCCACCATGAAGCCGATGACTAAGATAATGGAAATCAGCAGTGGGTTCATGACAGCGAGCCCGGTCTTTGCGCGAATCACACTGCCTATGTCAAAGGCGAGCAGGCTGATGACAATGCCTATGACAGTAGAATTCCGGATTACTTCATTCATGGCCTCATCCATGCCCATGGTGCTTCCTCCTCTTCTTGTTGTGCGCTGCTCTTTTCTGTGCTGCAGCCTCTCTGGTATCTGCTGCTTCTGCAGTCTGCAAAACCTCCGCCGGTTCTGTCTCGACTGTCACCACCTGCTCCGGCTCTGCGGTTTTGGTCGCCTCGCTGTGCAATAGATGCTTGATCTTTTCTTTCTCGTGTTTTGCGATCTCTTTCAGTTCTCCGGCGATGGCATTCTCCTCCGCCATCACTTCCTCCTTGAGTTCCTGCGCTGCCGTCTCCCCCTTGACCCTGCCGCGCGCTGTCACAGCAAGCAGTGTCTCAGTGACGCGCCCTGTAATGCCCATGACCAGAATGGTCGAAACAAAGGTCACAATCGTGACAGGCAGAATGATTTTCCGGAGCTGATCCCAGGCCGTCATGAGACCCACGCCTGCCGGAATGAACATGAGCGGCATCGCATCTATCAGAAACTGTGAGGTTTCGAGGACACTCTCCAGTTTCACCATTCCTGTCATCAGCGCAATCATCATGAGCGCCAGACCGTAAATACTGCCCGGCACCGGCAGGG
>CALLVJ010000344.1 GCA_938010625.1 uncultured Stomatobaculum sp.
CTCCTGTCCCGCTGCATTGACCACTCGCATATCGCAGTGAACTAACAGCGGCAACTCTCTCCCGTAGCGCTGTTCCAGGCGCTGCATCGCACGGACTTCCCGTGCGAGTTTGTCTGGATGCCAGCAGTCGTCCTGGTCGGAGAACAGATAATAATCTCCTGCATCTGCCGCAGAAAAAAAGCGCGGATCGCGGGGCTCCTCCAGAAAGTGCCGCGCCGCGCTCCCACTTCCTGTTTCCCGGCGGACTGCCGCAATGCGGGCATCGCGCGCGGCGGCCTCCTCTGCGATTGCAAAGCTCCGGTCTGTCGAGGCGTCATCCGAAAGAAGCAGACGGAAATTGCTCTCCGTCTGCCCTTCAATCGAAGCCAGTTGCGCCTCCAAATATGCCTCTCCCTGGTAAGTGCAGAGCAGAATATGGCTCGTCATTTCGCTGCCTTCCGATAGCGCTCTGCCTGCTCCCGGATGAGCTCGCTGTCCTCAAAATAGTTGATCCGCATGGCATCCTTCACCTCATGCAGTGTTTCCGCCGCAATCTCACGCGCCCGCTCCGAACCCTTCTTCAAAATCTCATAGACGGCCGGAATGTCGCGCTCATATTCCCTGCGCCGCTTGCGGATTGGCTCTAGCTCCTCCTGCATGACGGCTGTCAGGAATTTCTTGACCTTGACATCGCCGAGACCGCCGCGCGTATAGTGCGCCTTCAATTCATCAAGCGAAGCATATTCCGGCAGATAGCGCTCAAAATGCTCGGGGCGAGAGAAAGCCTCCAGATAGGTGAAGACTGTATTCCCCTCGAGATGTCCCGGGTCACTTACGCGGAGATGTTCCGGATCCGTATACATCGTCTTGATGCGCGCCGCTACAGTATCTGCATCATCCGAGAGATAGATGCAGTTGCCGAGCGACTTCGACATCTTGGCCTTGCCATCCGTGCCCGGCAGGCGGCGGGACGCCGCATCGCTCGGAATCAGCGCCTCCGGCTCCACGAGCACCGGCGCATAGATCGAATTGAACTTCCGGACAATCTCTCTCGTCTGCTCGATCATCGGCAGCTGGTCCTCACCGACCGGCACGGTGGTCGCCTTGAATGCCGTAATATCTGCCGCCTGGCTGATCGGATACGTGAAGAAACCGACCGGGATATCCGCCTCGAAGTTCCGAAGTTTGATCTCATTTTTCACGGTCGGATTGCGCTGCAGTCTCGCGACTGTCACGAGATCCGAGTAGAAAAAGGTGAGCTCCGTGAGCTCCGGAATCTGCGACTGGATGAACAGAATGGACTTCTCCGGATCCAGACCGACCGAAAGATAGTCGAGCGCCACCTCGATGATATTCTGTCTGACCTTCTCCGGGCTGTCAAAATTGTCGGTCAGCGCCTGGGCATCGGCAATCATGACCATGGTTCTCTTGTACTCGCCCGAATTTTGCAGGACAACTCTTCTGCGGAGTGATCCCACATAGTGCCCCACATGCAGCTTCCCTGTCGGGCGGTCCCCAGTCAAAATGATTTTATCTGCCATTGCTGTTTGTATCCCCCTGTCTCTTCTTTGTTTGTCCTGTCCCTGACCTGTCTGGCACGGATTTTGCAATTAGAACGGCTATGCTCCGCGCCGGCAGTGAAAACGTTTTCTGGTTCTCAAGGCGCTCCTCTTCTCCGGGCGTCAGACAATGCGCTGTCTCCCCATAAGTCCGGATCGCGAGATGCCAGACATTTCCTCTGCCCGCGCTGGGCAGTGAAAACACATGCGCCTCCCAGTGCATATTATAAATGCAAAACAGAGAACTGTCTGCCTCGCCGTTTTTAAGCTTCGCGTAGTGGCCGTTATACAGAATGCCAATTTGCCGCCGGAAGGGTTCTGTCTGCGCTCTCCAGGGTTGTTCGCCGTGATAGGAGACATCCGGCAGTCCGACTGCATCCGCGTCCAGAAAGAGGGGCGGTGTCTGCCGCCCGATCGCCGGGTGCGCCTTCCGAAACGCAATCAGTCCCCGCACAAAGGCTACGCTCTCTGCTTCCCTCTTTGCCTGCCGCCAGTCGAGCCAGGAGACCAGATTATCCTGGCAGTAGGCATTGTTGTTGCCGCCCTGGCTGTTGCCAAATTCATCGCCCGCGAGAAAAAGCGGCGTGCCCTGGCTCAGCAGTAACAGCGCAAAGGCATTGCGCCGCTGCTGCGCCCGACAGGCGAGAACACCGCGTCGTCTGGTCTTGCCCTCGACCCCGCAGTTCCAGCTGTCATTCTCATTGCTGCCGTCCAGATTGTTCTCGCCATTTTCCTCGTTGTGCTTTCTCTCATAACTCACGAGATCAGCGAGGGTAAAGCCATTTGTGTGTGCCAGATAGTTGACCCGCGGCCCCTCGCCCGCCATGCGACGACTGTAGCTGAGCAGGGCGCGCACCATCCCCTCATCGCCCTTCAAAAACTTTCGCATGTCCTGCTGAAAGGCGCGGTCGCAGCAATAGAAGTTTGCGTCGGCCTCCGCGGGCCGCTCCTCCGCAAAGAGGAGAAAGCCCTTGAGATACGGATCCCGCACAATTTCTCCGAGCGGAAAATGGCCGCTTAAGCGCGCTCCGTCGAGGTGATAGAAGCGCCGGTAGTAGCGCAGCACTGCAAGCACATAACTGACCGTCTGTTTTCCGTCGAAATAGAATTCCATCACGAGTTCCAGCCCGGCTGCATGGAGCGCTTTGACCAGAGCGCGGAGCTCTCCCGCCGGATCGCGACGGCGCTTTCTGCAGTAGCTCGCTTTTGGCGCAAAGTGGAAGGTTGCCTCATAACCCCAGTAGTTGACGCGCGAAGCGCCAAAGGGCAGCTCCTCAAATTCTTCCGCCGGCAATAGTTCCACCGTCGTCACGCCGAGTGCCTTCAGATAGGGAATCTTTTCGGCTATGCCGTCGAAAGTGCCGCGCTGCACCACAGCGCTGTTTTTCGCCATTGTGAAGCCGCGCACATGCAGACGGTACATGACCCGCTCCCGCGCCGGAATCACCGGTGCCTTTTCACCTTCCCAGTCAAAATCCGACAAAAAGAGCGGCGAGCGCTTCACACAGTCTGTCCTCAGCGTCTTGCCAAAACTGTCATGTCCGCTGAAACTCTTCCCATAGGGATCGGCAAAACGCTTGCCATCCGCCTCAAACTGATACTCTGCGCTCTTGAATGCAGTGCCGCGAAAGCCTGCTGCGCGGAGCTCCCGAAAACTGACGGTCATCGTATAGACCTCTCCCATGTGCGATTTCTCCGAAAACGGAAGCCGAAGCCGCGGCGCCTCCTCATTTCTGAAAAAGAGCAACAACACTGGCACTGTCTTTGCGACGACAGAGACCGAAATGCCCTCTCTCTCAAGCTGTATTCCAAGCGCCATGCTTCCTCCTCCTCAAAGTTCAATCTTAAGTTCCACCGGGCAGTGGTCGCTCCCCAGAATTTCGCTGTGAATCGACGCGCCCCGTATTTTATCCTTCAACCGCTCTGACACAATAAAGTAGTCAATGCGCCAGCCCACATTCCGCTCTCTCGCCTTCATCCGGTAAGACCACCAGGAATAGGCGTCTCGCTCTTCCGGATGGAGATAGCGGAAGCTGTCTGTAAAGCCGTTTGTGAGAATACGCGTCATCTTTTCGCGCTCCTCATCGGTAAAGCCCGGATTTTTCCGGTTCGCCGCGGGATTTTTCAAGTCAATTTCCTGATGGGCCACATTGAGGTCGCCGCAGTAGATAAGCGGCTTCTTTTGATCCAGCCCCTTGATGTACGCAAAGAAGGCATCTTCCCATTCCATGCGGTAGTCGAGGCGCTTTAACTCGTTCTGGGAGTTCGGCGTGTAACAGGTCAGCACATAGTAATCCGGAAACTCGAGCGTAATCACGCGCCCTTCTCTGTCGTGCGCCGGAATGCCAAGCCCGTAGCTTACGTCCAGCGGCTTTTCCTTCGTGAACATCGCGACGCCCGAGTAACCCTTTTTCTCGGCATAATTCCAGTAGTCGTAATAGCCCGGTAAGTCCAGTTCAATCTGTCCTTCCTGTAGCTTCGACTCCTGGATACAGAAGATATCCGCATCCAACTCGTGAAACGCGTCAAAAAAGGTCTTGCCCGCCGCCGCGCGGAGTCCGTTCACGTTCCAGGAAATCATTTTCTTCTCGCTCATGCTTCTCCTCAGTCGTCGCTCTCATCGTCCGCGCTGACCGTATAAGTAAAGCGCTTTCTCGCCATCTCGTCGCTGTCAAGGTAAGCGTCATAGGTCGTGATCTTATCGACCAGCTTGCCATTGATGATCTCCATGATGCGGTTTGCAGTCGTCTCAACAATCTGGTGATCGCGCGATGAGAACAGCAGAACGCCGGGGAATTTGATCAGACCATTGTTCAGCGCTGTGATCGACTCCATGTCGAGATGGTCGGTCGGCTCGTCGAGAATCAGCACATTCGCGCCGGTGATCATGAGCTTCGAGAGCATGACGCGCACTTTTTCACCGCCCGAGAGCACGCGCACCTTCTTCACGCCGTCATCTCCCGCAAAGAGCATGCGTCCAAGGAAACCGCGCACATAAGTCGCATCCTTGTTCTCCGAATATTGCGTGAGCCACTCGACAATGGTCTCATCGCCCGAGAAATCCTTCGTGTTGTCCTTCGGGAAGTAGGCAGTCGTCGTCGTGATGCCCCACTTGTAATCGCCGGAATCCGGCTCCATCTGTCCGGAAAGGATCTGAAAAAGCACGGTCTTTGCGCGTTCATTTGGGCCGACCAGCGCAACCTTGTCTGTCCGATTTAACGTGAAGCTTATATTGTCCAGAATTTTGACGCCCTCAATGGTCTTTGAGAGATTCGCGACTGTGAGCACCTCGTTGCCAATCTCGCGGTTCGGGCGGAAGTCGATGAACGGATACTTCCGGCTCGAGGGCTTCATCTCATCGAGCTCGATTTTCTCGAGCGCGCGCTTTCTGGAAGTCGCCTGTTTGCTCTTCGAGGCATTCGCGGAGAAGCGCTGGATGAACTCCTTGAGTTCCTTGATCTTCTCCTCCTTCTTCCGGTTTGCCTCCTTCATCTGGCGTACAATCAGCTGACTCGATTCGTACCAGAAGTCGTAGTTGCCGGTGTAGAGCTGGATCTTGCCGTAGTCGATGTCGGCAGTCATCGTGCAGACCTTGTTCAGGAAGTAGCGGTCATGCGAGACGACAATGACGGTATTTTCAAAGTTGATCAGGAATTCCTCGAGCCAGCCAATCGCCTCGAGATCCAGATGGTTCGTCGGCTCATCGAGCAGCAAAATGTCCGGATTGCCAAAGAGCGCGCGCGCGAGCAGAACCTTGACTTTCAGCGCGCCCGGCAGATCCTTCATCGGCGAGTAGTGGTAGTCTGTCTCCACGCCGAGACCATTTAAGAGATTGGCCGCATCGCTCTCGGCATCCCAGCCATTCATGTTCGCAAACTCATTCTCGAGTTCTGCGGCCTTAATGCCGTCCTCGTCGGTGAAATCCTCTTTCGCATAGAGCGCATCTTTCTCCTTCATGATGTCATAGAGGCGCTGGTTCCCCATGATCACGGTGTCCAGCACTGAAAATTCATCGTACTTAAAGTGATCCTGCTCCAGAAAGGAGAGGCGCTGTCCCGGCGTAATCGCAATACTGCCATTGGTAGGCTCCAACTGTCCCGAGAGAATTTTCAGGAAAGTTGATTTTCCCGTCCCGTTCGCGCCGATGAGACCGTAACAATTCCCCTCTGTGAACTGAATGTTTACGTCCTCAAAAAGCGCCTTCTTTCCGACGCGGAACGTAATGCCGTTTGCACTGATCATATCTTCTTTCCTTTCCTCCTCACAATCCTTTTTTCTTGCTGCCGACCGGCAGTCTTCTGCCCGCAAAAAGGCGCTCGTCCTCGTAGACAATGCGCCCTGCGCAGATGGTCACCAGTACCTTGCCCCGAAGGGTCTTGCCGAGCCAAGGTGAATTTGTGGATTTTGAGGCCGGCACGAGATAGGCCCAGCTCTGCGCCGGATCAAAAATCGTGATGTCCGCCGGGCGATCCTCCCTGATCACACCCGCATCCAGCTGATAGAGCTTTGCGGCGTCTGTGCTCATGCGCTGCACGAGCTGTAAAAGCGTCAAATACCCAGGCTCTACGAGCTTCATACAGCCAAGCGCAAATGAAGTCTCAAGTCCGATGATGCCGCTCGGCGCCTCCGTAAACGGACGATCCTTCTCCGCCTTCGCATGTGGCGCATGGTCGGTCGCAATCATATCAATCGTGCCGTCCGCAAGCCCTCGGATAATTGCCATCCGATCCTCCTCACCGCGGAGCGGCGGATTCATCTTCGCATTGGTGCTATAGAGACTCACAGCATCATCGGTCAGAGAGAAATGGTGCGGCGTCGCCTCCGCATAGACTCGCGCGCCATTCTGCTTTGCGCGGCGCACCAGCTCCACAGACTCTTTTGCGCTGATGTGCTGAATCACAATCGCTGCGCCTGTTTCCCGCGCGAGGCGGCAGTCCCGCTCGACCATCACAATCTCCGCCTGTCGGTCCGCCCCCGTCAGGCTAAGGCGCTCTGCAGCCGGGCCACTGTTTACGCCGGGCTCCTTCACATAGGCAGGATCCTCCTCGTGGAACGAGAGCGGTAATTTCAGGCGCCGCGCTTTCTGCATCGCCTCTTTGACCAGCGCCTCGTTCATCAGCGGCCTGCCGTCATCTGTAAAAGCGACTGCACCACTCTCCTTCATGAGCTTCATATCGACGAGTGTCTCACCTCTCATGCCCTGACTGATGGTTGACGCGCTGTAGACATGGATGCCGGTCATTCTCCCTTTTTGAATATTCGCGACAATCCGCTCCTCGCTGTCGATGACCGGCGTCGTATTGGCCATGCAGATGACCGAAGTAAAGCCGCCCGCCGCGGCTGCGCGCGCGCCGCTCAGAATGTCCTCCTTGTGCGTCTGTCCGGGATCCCGGAAGTGCACATGACCGTCCACAAACCCCGGGGCAGCGCAGAGCCCTGCGCAGGCAAAGACCTCGAGCACCTCGCCCTTGGCCCGCGCAATCAGCGAGGCATCAAGCCAGAGATCCTCCCCGACGCGGATAATCTTGCCCTCTGCAAGCAGAATATCCCGGATGGCATCTGTCTTACTCTGTGGATCCAGAAGTCTCACACCCTGCAACATAATCATAGCGTAAACACCTCACCTTCCCTGCCTGTGCCGAGTATCCTGTCGCGATAGGGGCGCGACGTTTCGCGCGCTCTCAGTTTCTGAATCACCGAAACATCGCCAAAGAGATGCATCGGAATCAGATAGCGCGCACCTACCTCTCGCATATAGGCATCTGCGCCGCGCCAGTACTCTCCCCCAAGCCTCGAGTCCACCGGCACAAAGGCGACATCAGGAATTCGCCCGCTCCGTTCGACTTCCGCGTGCATTTCCCGAAGTTCTTCGAGATACTGTGTCCGCTGGGCATTATTTTCTGCCGCCGTATTCTCTTCCCAATGCCAGTCGTTCAGATCGCCCGCGTGGTAAATGCGCGCCTCCGCCGTGTCGATCAAAAAGGCAACCCCCTCGTCAGTTGAGCGATAGGTATTGACTTTCAAAAAGGTTTCCTGCTTCGCTTCCCCGCTCTCTGTATCCCGCACGAGGCAGCAAAGCTCGGTCTCGGTCTCCGGTGCGAGCAACCTGACGCTGTCCTGCACCCAGAGCGGCAGCTCTGAGCGGTGAATGTCGTCCGAGAGAAAATAGACCACATTGTCCGCCCGCTCGGCGAGTGAAAAGATGCTCTTCTGAAAGTGATCCGGATGCGCATGGCTCACAAAGACAAAGAGCGGTTTATCCGGGTCAGGCTCGGGAAGCTCGCCCCGATAGTAGTCGAAGAGCAGATTCATCTCTTTCAGTTCCACATAAAATCCGGAGTGTCCAATCAAGCGGATTCTCATCTCTTACGGCACCCAACTTTCTATTGTCAGCCTGTTTGCCAGGTCTTTGCTGTAGCAAAAGCAAGTATAACATAGGAAAGGGCGCGCGACAGCCCTTTTCCATTCTGCCTCAGGGCAGTACCAGTTCCGCGCGGCTGCCGCCCTCCGGCTGCTTGCGAATGCGGATCTGACGCTCAATCTTTTCCTTGAGCTCCGGAACATGGGAAATTACGCCAATCAGCCGTGCATCGGCCGCGAGCCTTAAGAGGGTCTGCAGCGCATTCCGGAGCGCACCCTCATCGAGAGTCCCAAAGCCCTCGTCAATGAACATCGCGTCGAGGCGGATGCCGCCGGCCTCTTCCTGCACGGTATCGGATAGTCCCAGCGCCAGTGCGAGCGACGCTTGAAAGGATTCACCGCCGGACAGGCTCTTGACACTGCGCTCGCCTCCGTTGTAGTGATCAATCACATCGAGCGAAAGTCCCGACTGCGACTTCCTATTCTCTGCCTCCCGGCTCCTCGTAAGTTCATAGCGCCCTTCCGTCATCTCCATGAGACGAATGTTAGCTCGCACAATAATGCGCTCAAAGTAGTCGAGCTGCACATAGGTCTCGAGCATCAGCTTCTCCTGACCCGAGAGCTGCCCACTCGCGGTGTCAGCGAGACTTCTGGCAGCCCGGAATTGTTGCAGAGCCTCTCTCTGCTCTGCCGCCAGTTTCTGCCAGCTGGAAAACGCCTCCTGATTCCGCGACAGAGCAGCGCTGCACTGCTCCACGCGCTGCCCTGCCGCGCCTCGTTCCGCCTCTGCCGCACTGCGCTGCGCCCGAAGCGCCTCAACTTCTCCGGGCACTTCCGTCTCCATCGGCGCGCTGAGCGCCTTCCACTCACCCTCGATCCGGCTCAACTGCTGTGCCGCCTCTGTGCGCGCTGTCACCGCCTGCCCGGCGGCTGTCACTGCCTGCTTCTGCTCGGTCTCAAGCGCGTGGATTTTCTGCTGTAATTCTGTCGCACTGCCCGTCGGCAACTGCTGCCGCGCCGCAGTCTCCACCGCCCGCAAACGCTCTAGCGCCTGCCGCGCCGTCCCCAGCACTTCCTGCGCTGCCGCGCGCGCCGTCTCCTGTGCTTTGCGCTCTGCTTCGAGCACTGGAATGGTTTGATTCAGGCGCTGATTTTCCTCCGCTTGTCGCCTGCACGCTGCCAGCATGCTCTGGCCCTCTGCCATGGCAGTCTGCAGCGCTGCTTCCTCCGCCTTCACAACGCGGTCCAAATCCCGGAATCCAGTGCCTGGAAACAGTTCCTCCGCCTTCTCTGTGAGCTGTCTCTGCTGCCCTTCCAGCCGCTCCTGACTCGCACTGTGGCGCTTTGCCGCCTGCTCGGCCTTCTCCCGGCACGCCTTCTCCGCATTCTCAAGCTGCTTTAACTCCGCTTCGCTGGGTGTCTCCAGCGCCCGCGCCGCCGGTTGCGGGTGGAGTTTGCTTCCGCAGACCGGGCAGGGTGCGTCCGGCAAAAGCTGCGCCGCTATAAGCCCGGCCTGTCCCGCGAGAAAATGCTGGTACGCCGTCGTATGGGCAGTCTCTGCTGTCCGGTAGTCCTCTATTGCCGCCTGTACAGTGGCGAAATCGCGCTGCCGCTCCCGATAGATTATCTTATACGCCTCAATCTTCTGCTGCATGGCTGTGAGCTGCTTTTGCCGCACTGTGAGATTCTGCAACTGGCTCTCTGCCCGCGCCAGCGCCTCGCCTGCTCCGGCGAGCGCACGGCTCTGTTCCTGTGCCCTGCCAAGCGCTTGCTCTGCCGCAGCAAAGGCCGCATCTACCTGTTGTAATGCAGCTTCCGCCTGTTTTACAGTCTCCTCGCCGCGCTGTCGCGCCGCTGTCTGCCGCTCCCATTCCTCATACTTCGGGAGGAGCTCTCGAAGGGCAGGCAGCTTTTCCCAGCGCGCCTGCCCCTCTTGTACCGCCTGCTGCAAACGCTCTTCTTCGCGCTCCTGCACTCTGAGCTGCTGCTTTGCGCGCTCCCGCTCAATTTCTTTTTCCTGCCTGCGTTTTGCCCGCTCCTCTGCTGCTTCCGCCCGCGCAAGCGCTGCCGCGAGTTCCGCAATCTCTCTGTTTTTTGTCTCTCGCAACACTTCATTCTCTTCTTTTGCCTGCGACATGGCGTCCAGAACTGCCGGCAGCTGTGAGAACAGCTCTTCCGGCGGGCGCTCCCGCTGCAGTACGGCTGTCTGCAGTTCTCTGTCTTCCCCGGAAAGCTGCAACCGCTCCACGCAGGCTGTGATCCGCTGCGCCAGTGCCTCGCTCTTCTTCTCAAACTGCGCGCTCTGCCGTTTCAGAATATCCTGCAGCGCGGCATAACGCTCCGTGTGAAAAATCTTCCGGAAAATTTTTTGCCGTTCCTCCGTGCTTGCGAGCAACAGCTTTAGAAACTCCCCCTGGGAAATCATGGCAGTCTGCAAAAACTGTTCGCGGTTCAGCCCGAGAATTCCCTCGAGCGCCTCATTGACCTCTTTGACTTTCGTCTTTACGCTTCCATCCGGCAGCCGGAGCTCTGCCTCCGCGAGCTGCTGGGTCTCCCCCTTGCCGCGGCGCACGGGGCGCAGATAACTCGGGATGCGCCGCACCTCATAGCTCTGCCCCTTGTCCTCAAAGCGGAACCGCACTTCTGCCTTTTGCTCCGCCGTCGCATATTTTGAGCGGAGCATTTCCGGCTTCCGGACCGCGCCACTCCCCTCGCCATAGAGCGCAAAGCTGATTGCATCAAAGAGAGTCGTCTTGCCTGCGCCCGTGTCGCCAGTGATCAGATACAGTCCCGATCCGCCGAACTTTTCAAAATCAATGGTTGTCTCCCCTGCATAGGGGCCAAAGGCAGTCATCGCAAGAAGCAGCGGTCTCATGCGTCCACCTCCTGCTCTGCAAGTGCCTGTGCGAACATCTTCTGTTCGATGGCATTCATCCCCCGCCCGTTCTGCCCCTTAAAAAAGTCCGCAAACAGTTCCTCCGGCGTCCTCGACTCCGCGCGGCTTTGCTGTCCGAGCGCAATCCGGGTTCTGGTCCGCTGGTTATCATAGGCGAGCTCCATCAAATTGTGATAAATGGTCCTGAGGCGCTGCATTGCGCCCGGCACATCGCTCTCGTCGGTCAGCGTGATGCGGAAATAATCCTCGAGGCAGAGCGGCGCATAAAAGCTTCTCGCCGTGAGTTCCTCATACGACCCGCGGAGACAGCGGAGCTCATGAAGCGGATTCAACGGTAACTCTTCCACTTTGAGCGCTGCCATTCCGTCCGCCTGCTTTTCTCCGAGCGTCACGAGGCTTATGCTCTTTTCCTGCGCTGCCTCGGAAAAGGAATATTTGAGCGGCGAACCGCAGTAGCGTACCCGCTCACTCCGGATGTTCTGCGGCCTGTGAATGTGTCCGAGCGCCACATAGTCAAAGCCCTGAAACACAGCGGCGTCAACATTGTCGAGCCCGCCAACCACAGTCTCCTCTGAGTCAGAGCGCAGCGCACCTGTCACAAACTGATGCGCGAGCAGCACCTTTCTGTGCTCTGGATTGGCTGTCCGGAGCGTTTCCGTGAGAACCACACGGACCGCATCTGTGTAGCTCTCAATCGCTGCGTCCGGAAAAAAGCCCCGCACGATCGCCGGTTTCAAAAAGGGCAACAGGTAAAAATCCACCGCGCCAAAGCTGTCTTCGAGCGTCACATAGCGCACAATGCCGTCAAAAACCGGGGACACATAAATCTGCTCTTTCTGGAAGAGTCGGCTGCCATAGGCCGTGCGTTCCGGCGAGTCATGGTTGCCATAGATTGCGAGCACCGGGCAGTGCTCCGCCGCGAGCGCCGCCAGAAACAGATCCAAGAGCTGCACACTCTCGGCGCTCGGCATTGTCTTGTCATACAGATCGCCGGACAGCAGCACGGCATCTGGCCGCTCCCGTCGAACCGCCGCAAGAATCTTTTCCAGGATATCGCCCTGATCCTCGCGCAGGGAATACTCGTGCAGTCGCTTTCCGAGATGCAAATCCGAGAGATGAAAAAATCTCATACTTCCTCCTCTGACAAAAAAGCCAGGCCGGGGCGGCATACCGCT
>CALLVJ010000345.1 GCA_938010625.1 uncultured Stomatobaculum sp.
TCATGTGTCTCTGCGAGTTCGGTGAGGAGTTCCTTGTCGATCGGCTTCGCAAAACGCATGTTGACCAAGGTACAGGGCTGTCCGAGCGCCTTTAATTTCTCTCTGACATGCTCTGCCGTACTCACCATGCTGCCGAGCGCAAGCAGCGCTGTCTTCTCCTCTCGGTAAATGAGCTCTGCCTTTCCGAATTCGATGGGTTGCCCGTATTCCTGCAGCCCCCGGTAGGCCTGGCCGCGCGGATAGCGGATTGCAATTGGACGGCCATAGGAGAAGGCAAAGCGCAGATCCCTCTCAAGTTCCCAGAGATTCTTCGGCGCGAGTATGGTCATATTCGGAATGCAGCCGAGATACGAGAGATCAAATACGCCCTGGTGCGTCTCGCCGTCCGCGCCGACTAGACCTGCGCGGTCAATCGCAAATACAACCGGTAAATTCTGAATACAGACATCGTGGAGCACCTGATCAAACCCGCGCTGCAAAAAGGAGGAGTAAACCGCGACCAGCGGTTTCATGCCGCCCGCTGCAAGTCCCGCCGCGCTGGTCACCGCATGCTGTTCGGCAATTCCCACATCAAAATAGCGCTGCGGGTAGCGACGCCCGAAGGCCGCGAGACCGGTTCCCTCCGGCATCGCCGCCGTGACCGCGACAATGCGGGGATCCTCCCCTGCGAGTTGAATCAGTGTCTTTGAAAAGACATCCGTATAGTCCGGATACTGCTTGCTCTTTTTGGGTATTCCAGTTGCAAGCTCGAATGGACCCACGCCGTGAAACAGATCCGGATGGCGCTCCGCCGGGCGATAGCCCTTTCCCTTCTCGGTGATCACATGCACGAGCACCGCACGGTTCAAGCGCCGCGCCTCCTCAAAGACGCGCATCAGCTTCCGCACGTCGTGCCCGTCCACAGGGCCCAGATAGGTCACGCCGAGATTCTCAAAGAGCATGCCCGGCACAAACAGCTGCTTGATACCATTTTTGGTGGTTCGGAGGCTCTCAACCATGCGCTTGCCCACGCCCGGAATGGCTGAGAGCGCCTCCGCGACATTTTCCTTCAGGCGGTTATAGCCCGCCGAAGTCCGGATGGAATTCAGATAAGCAGACATACCGCCCACATTCTCCGAAATCGACATACGGTTGTCGTTCAGCACGATAATGAAATTGGACTTTAACTGACCCGCATTGTTCAGTGCCTCGTAGGCCATGCCGCCGGTCAGCGCGCCGTCTCCAATCACCGAGATGACTGCATGGTGCTCGCCGCGCAGATCCCGCGCGACTGCCATGCCGAGCCCCGCAGAAATCGAAGTCGAAGAATGGCCTGTATTAAAGGCATCACAGGGATTCTCATTCCGCTTTGGAAAGCCGGCAATGCCGCCAAAACACCGCAGTCCCGCAAAATCTTTTTTGCGCCCGCTCAGAATTTTATGCGTATAGGACTGGTGACCGACATCCCAGATAATTTTGTCCTTCGGCGGCGAAAAACTCAGGTACATAGCCATAGTGAGTTCCACAACGCCGAGATTGCTCGCGAGATGTCCGCCGGACTCCGCGCAGTGCGCAATCAGAAAGCGCCTGATCTCAGATGCAAGCGAGCTCCACTCTGCCGGCGGGATCTTCCTGATGTCCTCTGGCCCGTTGATTTGATCCAATCGACTCATAACTGTCTCCGTCCTCAGAAGCGGCGATTCACAAGCGAGGCAATGAGCGCCGCCAGGATCTCTGTTCTGCCCGGAAACTGCTTAAGGCGCTGCTCTGCGACTTCACTCTGTTGTCTGACAGCCTCTCTCGCGGCTTCCAGACCAAAGAGGGAGACATAAGTCGTCTTCTGATTTTTTTCATCCGAATGCAGGGGCTTGCCGAGCTCTGCCTCAGCCGCGGTCTCATCGAGAATATCATCCTGAATCTGAAACGCGAGACCGACCGCCCTGCCAATCTGTTCCGCGCACCCAATTTCCGCCTCATTTGCCCCGCCGATCGCTGCGCCCATCATAAAGGCAGCTTCTATGAGAGCGCCGGTTTTCAGGCGGTAGATGAAGTCGAGCGTCTGCGCATCCAGTTGCTCACCGGTCTTCTCGACATCGACCGACTGCCCGCCGAGCATGCCAAAGACACCGCTCTTCTCGCCGAGAATGGTGAGCGAGCGCGCCGCTCTCGCCGGATGACGGGAAGCACTGACTGCGCGCCCTGCTACAGTCAGTGCTTCGAGCACAAGACCATCGCCCGCAAGCGTGCCCATCGCTTCGCCGTAGACATACCAGGTCGTCGGCTTGCCGCGACGCAGCGTGTCATTGTCCATACAGGGCAAGTCATCGTGCACCAGCGAAAAGCTGTGTATCATCTCGAGCGCCGCGAGGAAGGGCGCTGCCTCTTCCTTCCAGTCCGTCTCACCGCGCTGCTCTGCAAAACTTCTGCAGGTCTCAAAGAGCAGAATCGGGCGGATGCGCTTGCCTCCATTTTCCACAGCCTCCCGCATCGCACGGATCACGGTGCGCTGCAATCTCCCTTCACGGGGCAGGGCAGCCCGGATCAGCGCCTCGACTTCTGTCTTGTCATAGGGAAGTGTCGGCATATTGATCCTCCAGGACTTCCATCCTCTCCTCAACAAAGGTGAGCCGCTCATTGATTTCGCCCGCAAGCTTCATGCCTTTTTCATAGAGTGAAAAGGCCTCTTCGAGGCTGGTCTCGCTCGCCTCGAGCTTTTCGAGCAGCTTTTCTAAGCGCTCCATACTCTCTTCGACCGACAGCTTGCTCTTTTTTTTCGCTGTCACCTGCTTTTTCTCCTGCTCAAGTTTCTCGCTCATGGCTCTTCTCTGCCTCCTGCTTCTCCGTCATAATCTGTTCGACCCTGACCTCCGCCGCGCCGTCTAAGAAACGGAGGCAAAGCTGCTCCCCCGCCGTGAGACTTGCGGCGCTCTGCACAGCCGTGCCGTCCGCATGGGAGGCATAGGCATAGCCGCCGGTCAAGCGGTTCAGCGGAGAAGCCGCGCGAAGGCGCGCTGCGAGCACCTGAAAGTCTGCCCGCCGCGCCTGTATTTTTTTAGTCAGTTCTGTCTGCAGACTCTGCCGCAGCGCAAGGGTGCGCTGCCGTCTCGCGCTGAGCAATTCCTCGGGCGCATTCAGACGGAGCCGAAATCCCGCTTCTCTTGCGCGCGCGCGGAGATCGCTCACCTTCTCCTGAAGACCTCGCGACAACTGCTGCCGCATTCCCGCGAGCAGCGCGAGCTGCGCCGCGAGCGCCGGGACACCGCGCTCTGCCGCCGCCGAGGGCGTTGCCGCGCGGAGATCTGCGACAAAATCGAGGAGGGTCACATCCGACTCATGGCCAACTGCCGAAATGAGTGGCGTACGGCAGGCATAGGCCGCTCGTGCGATCCGCTCGTCGTTAAAGCACCAAAGATCTTCGAGGGAGCCGCCGCCGCGCCCTACAATCATGAGATCCACACCGCGCGCATCAAGCGTCTGAATGCCTCGCACAACGCTCTCTGCCGCGCCCTCGCCCTGCACCAATGCAGGATATAGCACTATTTTGACATAGGGATTCTGCTGCCAGGCCACGGTCTGAATATCGTGAATCGCCGCGCCGCTCGGACTTGTCACAACGCCGAGCGTCTGCACGAAGCGCGGCAGCGACTTTTTGTGTGCTGCATCAAAAAGGCCTTCTGCCTCCAGCGCGCGAAGCCGCGCCTGGTAGAGCGCATAGAGCTCGCCCTGTCCAAGTTTCTCCAGGCTCTTTGTATTCAACTGATAGACGCCAGCCTTTTCATAGACTGTCACAGCTCCCGTGCAGACCACCTGCATACCGTCTGCAAGGCGCATGCGAAGTCCGAGCGCATTCTGACGATAGATGACGCCGCGGAGCTCTGCGCCGCTGTCCTTCAGAGTGAAGTAAATATGTCCGCTCGCGTGGTACTTCACATTGGAGAGCTCGCCCTGCACGCGCAATCCCGCGAGCAAAAAATCCTCACGGAACAGATTGCTCACATAAGCATTGAGTTGCGTCACTGTATAGATTTTTGCCATTCAGACCAGCTTCGCGAGAACGCCATTCACAAAAGAGGGCGCCTCTTCCCCGCCGAATTTCTTCGCGAGCTCTACAGCCTCATTGATAGCGACCTTCTCCGGAATGCTCTCGTCAAAGCGAAGCTCAAAGCAGGCGAGCCGGAGCACGGTCAGCTCCACGCGTCCCATCTGCCTGAGGCTCCAGCCGGAGGACGCCTGCTGCAGAATGCCATCAATTTCATCGCACTTGCTGAGAACGGCTGTGACGCGCTCTCGGCATATATTCCGCTCTTCCTCACTGAGTTCCCGACTCTCATCCTCTTCATCCGGAACTTCGCATAAATACGCATCAATCTGCGCATCTGCCTCTGCAGGCGCACAAAAGCTAGTGCTGAACAGCATCTTAAAACAATGCTCTCTGAGCGCTCGTCTTGTCATCTCCTATCCTTTGTCCAAAGCACACACTTAGTCGAAGTATATCTCAATTTGGCGCGATTCACAAGGCGAGAACCTCGCCGCGCGCCAGCGAATAAATGAGCTTCTCTGTGACTGCCTTCTTCTCTGTCATCTGGAGCGCCCGCGCATAGAGTGCGAGCTGAGCTGTATATTTCTCTCGGTAGTGCGCCTCTTCCTTCGCCTTGTCTGTCTTAT
Source organism: uncultured Stomatobaculum sp. (assembly GCA_938010625.1). Classification (GTDB taxonomy): domain Bacteria; phylum Bacillota; class Clostridia; order Lachnospirales; family Lachnospiraceae; genus Moryella. The sequence goes on from CALLVJ010000345.1 coordinate 4,645, forward strand.
AGTCGAGCAGCACAATATGCCCCTCCTCCTCAAACCAAGCGTCAATCACTCCTTGTACGACCACCGTCTCCTCACTCTGCCTGGACAAATCGACCTCACACGCTGGAATTGCCATCACAAATGAGGTCTCGCGGTGCAGGTTTCCGGCGCGCGAAGCTTTGGCAAGCCGGGCTGCCAGCCCGCTCTGCAAAAACTGAACGACCGGCGACAGAGAGAGCAGCGCTCTGTCCTCTTTCAACAGTGCGCCTGTCGCCGTGAGCTCTGCGAGAAATGCCCGCAGGGCATCCTCTGTCCAACTCCTCGTAAAATCAATCCGCTCGAACAGCTTATGGTAGGCCGTGCCGCGCCGCGCAGCAGCCTCGCTGCCGCTGTCCTGCGGAAGGGAAAAAAGCGGCAAAGCCGCCCCTTCTTCGCGCTCTTCCTGCAGGCGCTTTAACTCTGAGGCGCTCCGCTTGACCTGCAGGCTCACATCCTCCACATGGGAATAGGGCTTTGTGAGGGGTGTGAAGCGGGCGGCTTCCGCAGGCTTCGGCGCGCTCTCTTCGGCTGTGCGGAGCACTTCTCGGAGTTCCAAGACCTTTTCACCTGCAGTGAGAATGGCGCGCGCAGCAGCTTCGCTGCTCACCTTGGAGAGGGAAATCCGGCATTGATGACTGTCCCGCGCCATTGCCGCAAGAATCCAGTCGAGATAGCAGTTCGCGCTCCGGAGCTCTGCGGTGCAGAGCGGTTCATCGCTGCTCCCCCCGTCTGGAAGCGCCTCCTCGTTTTCTTTGACGCCTGCCACCAGAATGAGCTTTTCCCTGGCGCGCGTCATTGCGACATAGAGCACCCGGAGCTCTTCTCCGAGCGCCTCTGTCTGGAGATGCCAGGCAAACGCCGCTTTTTTCTCTGTGCCGCCTTTCGCGTGCAGTTCGTAATCGACGACATCTGCCGCAATGCCGAGCTTCTGGTCGTAGAGAATTCCCCGGCTCATATCGCGCTGGTTAAAGCGCTTCGAGAGCCCCGCAAAAAAGACAACTGGAAATTCGAGACCCTTCGACTTATGCACAGTCATAATGCGGACGGCCGCGGCCTCTTCGCCCGGCAGCTGTGCCGCACCGTAG
>CALLVJ010000346.1 GCA_938010625.1 uncultured Stomatobaculum sp.
GGGAGGTCTACTATTTCTCTGTTTTTAACCCGCTCTGCTTCTGGATTGCGGTTATCTTCATTCAGTTCGACATGCTGCCGGTCTACTGCACCTTGCTTGGCCTTTTATTGCTCTCCGATGTGCAAAAGAACAAGTGGCGCGCCGCGCTCTTCCTCGGCTTCGGCGTGGCCTGCAAGGTGACCTACCTCATGCTGCTGCCGAGCATAGCCTTCCTCATGCTGACCTTATTTGTGCGGTCAAAGAAAGAGCGGCGGGGCTGGCTTCTGTTTGGTCTTAGCTTCGGGCTTTTGCTTTTTGTCTTACTATTGTTGCCGCGCCTGTTACCGACAGCGCTTCACTTTGCCTATCGGGATCTGCCGCAGACCAAGCGCATCTGGAGACTTGCCTTCCCACTGGTCAGCACGGAAATCAGAACCTATGCGGCGATAGTGGGACTCGTGGTCGTCTTTCTCTGGAGTGTGCTTCACTGGGATACTAAGGCGGCCATGCCCATACAGATTTTGAGAACGGTACTCATGTTGGCGGTCATTATGTTTACCTTCTCCTCACTGACCTTATCGACACCCTCCTTCTATCTGGTCTCCCTCCCGGCCTTTGTGCTCCTGGTGAGGCAGAGCCAGAACCGCTATGAGTGCGCGCTGAAATCAACCTTGTCTCTCCTGGTGGTCACACAGTTTTTGCTTCGCCCGGAGGGGGATATCACAGCGACCCTTTGGTTTTTCGGGAAAACGCCTGTCTTTACCCGTGTGCTGCAGGCGGTCGAGGCGAGCGGAAAGGCACTCTGGTGGAAATCTTTCCTTTATAGTGTTTCCTATGCGGCAATGCTGGTCTACTTAAAGCTCTTCTGGGATTTGGTCTGCAAGACAGCAGAGAGCTGGCAGGCGGAAAAGCGATATAAAAAATAATGAGCTAGGATGCTTCGATGGCAGAGGAGAAGATTTACAAATGTGTAAAATTTTCCTGATGTGATTGGTTTGTATAGTTCGTTAGAGAAAGGAGGAGTTACGGATGGATGCGGTCAGCTTAAAGTTTATGCTGGATATAGGAGAAACTATAGCGGTTGAGTTTAAACGATGCGGAAATGGAATCACAAATGATGTTTATGAAACAGTTTGTTCATTCTTAAATCGCTTTGGTGGGGATATCTTGCTTGGAGTATTAGATGATGGAACAGTAAATGGGATGCCGAAGAGTGTGGCAGAAGATAATGTTCGTAATTTCATCAAATGTATTGGAAATCCAGAGCTATTTTCTCCAACGGTATACTTGGTGCCGGAAATCATTGAATATCAGGGAAAACATATTATTCATATACATGTTCCTCCGAGTTCCGAAGTGCATAGCTATAAAAAAGTGCTTTATGACAGAGTTAACGATGCAGATATCAAGGTGACAGCTACGTCACAGATAGCGCAAATGTACATTCGAAAGCAAAATATATTTACTGAGAAAAAAATATATCCCTATATTAGGATTGATGACTTTCGCTTGGATCTATTGCCACGCCTGAGGATTATGGCAGATAATAATAGCGGGAATAATCATCCCTGGGGAAACATGTCTGATGAAGAGCTAATGAGAAGTGCCGGGCTGTATGGGAAGAATCTAGAAACGGGAGATGTAGGATATAATCTGGCCGCTGTTATGCTTTTGGGGAAGGATGATGTAATTGCGGACGTAGCACCGGCATATTTAACAGATGCGCTTCTTCGCAGAGATAATGTTGATCGATATGACGATCGGGAAATTATTAAGACCAATCTAATTGAGAGCTATGAGCGGCTCATGGAATTTGGAAAGAAACACCTTCCTGATAAATTCTATTTAGAAGATGATCAAAGAAAAAGCCTCAGAAGCATTATCACACGTGAGATGATAGCGAATACATTGATACATCGAGAATATACGAGCTCATATCAAGCAAAGTTCATTATAGGCAGAGAATATATGCGTGTTGAAAATGCAAATAGGGCAGTACAAGAAGCGGTGCTGACCCCAGAGGCAATGGAGCCTAATCCCAAAAACCCAATCATTGCTTCTTTTTTTAGAAATATTGGATATGCGGATCAGTTAGGGTCTGGTGTGAGAAATTTATTTAAATATAGTAAAAGCTATTCGGGAGAAAACCCTAAGTTCGAGGAAGGTGATATTTTTCGGATTACAGTTGCAATCCCCCAATCGACCACCCAATCGACCACCCAATCGACCACCCAATCGACCACCCAATCGATAGGTCAGCTCTCTTTGTTTCCAATGATTGAGATGCGATTATTAAAATTGTTAGAGCAAGAACCTGAAATTTCACAAAGAAAGATTGCCGAAAAGCTCGAAATGAATCTAAATACGGTAAAGTACTATATGAGAAAGCTGCAAAATGCGGGAAGGCTTGCTCGCGAGGGAACATCGCGCAAGGGAAGATGGATTGTGAAATAAGAAAAGTGCCGCCCCGGACAGGATAACTGCCAGGGTGGCACTTCTCTTATTCTTCTCTTATTTCCCCTGCTTTCTTTGCTTCCCGCAGGGCGAGCAAGCGCTCAAACTGTATTTTCATGAGCGTTCCCACCGGCACGGCGAGGAGCATGCCGAGGACACCACCCACGGCACCGCCGACTAAGAGGGAGGCGATCACGAGCAGCGGGTGGATGTCTATGCTGCTGCTGAGGAGTTTCGGGTTAATTACATTGCCGTCCAGGGTTTGGATCACAAAGAGGGCAATGAGTGCCGAGACGAGTCGCGTGTAGTCGCCGTAGAGAAGGCAGATTAAGGCTGTGCTGCCGTAGGCGACAAAGGGGCCCACATAGGGAATCAGATTGCCAAAGCCTGTCAGGATGCCGATGATGAGCCCGTAGCGAACGCCGATTATGCTGAGGGACACACTGACTAGGACAGCCATGATGAGTGCATCAATCA
>CALLVJ010000347.1 GCA_938010625.1 uncultured Stomatobaculum sp.
ATGTGATTGGCATGCTGCTTGGCTCTCATCACTTTGCGCCGGTCTTAAGTCCAAAGAAGACGGCGGAGGGAGCGATTGGCGGCGTCGTGGGGGCAGCGCTCCTCGGCCTTGCCTTTGGTTTTTTTCTCCGCGCAGAGCTCGCGGAACTCGGCAATCCGGGTTTTGCCTGCCTCTTTGCCTGCGCGCTCGGCGCCCTGATCTCGCAGATTGGAGATCTCGCGGCCTCGGCGATTAAGCGTGACCACGAGGTCAAGGACTACGGCGATCTGATTCCTGGTCACGGCGGCATTCTGGATCGTTTTGACAGTCTGCTCTTTACCGCACCGGCAATTTTCTTTGCCCTGTTTCTCTACAGTCAGTTTGTCCATCATTGAGGAGGCAAGATATGAGACATATTTCCATTCTCGGCTCCACGGGTTCCATCGGAACGCAGACCCTGGAGGTGGCGCGCGCTAACGGCGACATCCGCATTGAGGCGCTCGCGGCGCATCAAAACATTTCGCTTCTGGAAGAGCAGATTCGGGAGTTTCATCCGCGCATTGTCTGTGTCTACGATGAGAAAAAGGCGGCGGATTTGAAAATCAAGGTGGCGGACACCAAGACCAAGGTCTGCGCGGGGCAGGAGGGCCTAATCGAAGTCGCGACCGAGGAAAAGACAAAGACCCTGGTGACCGGCATTGTCGGCATGATTGGCATTGAGCCGACCGTCGCGGCGATTCGCGAGGGCAAGAACATTGCGCTCGCGAACAAGGAGACCCTGGTCTGTGCGGGGCATATCATCATGCCGCTCGCCGCGTGCGAGGGCGTGAAGATACTGCCGGTCGATTCAGAGCACTCGGCCATTTTTCAGTGCCTTCGCGGCAACAAAAAGAACCGGATTCGGAAAATTCTGCTGACGGCTTCGGGCGGTCCGTTTCGCGGCTATACGAGAGAGCAGCTCGAGAAAGTGACCCTGCAGGATGCCCTGCATCATCCGACCTGGAATATGGGACATAAGGTCACCATTGATTCCTCGACCATGGTCAACAAAGGGCTTGAGCTCATTGAGGCGCGCTGGCTCTTTGATGTGGAGGTTGATGAAATCGAGGTGCTCGTGCAGCCGCAGAGCATTCTGCACTCAGCTGTTGAGTTTATGGATGGCGCGGTCATGGCAGAGCTTGGCACGCCGGATATGAAGCTTCCGATTCAGTATGCGCTCTATTATCCGCGGCGAAAAAAGCTTGCCGGCAGCAAGCGCCTGGATCTCGCAGCGCTTGGAAAGCTGGACTTTTCGACGCCGGACTTCAAAGCGTTTCCAGGCTTAAAGCTCGCCTATCACGCGGGCAGACTGGGAGGCAGCCTGCCGACCGTCTTCAACGCGGCAAATGAGGTCGCAGTCCGAGCATTTCTCAAGGGGGAGATCAGCTATTTGCAGATTGCATCCTGCATTGCGGATGCGGTGGAGCAGCACGAGAAGGTGGGACTGCTCCGTTCGCCTGCTGTTTCGGATATCCTTGCGCTCCAGAAATCCACAGAGGCGTGGCTCAAGGCGCGCTATCATCTCGCATAACAAAAGAGAGGAGTGTCTGTGCATCAGCTTGTCAATATCATTCTTGCCGTTTTACTCTTTGGTTTTATCATCTTTTTCCACGAACTCGGGCATTTTCTTGCCGCGCGTCTCTTTGGCGTCGGCGTGGACAGCTTTTCACTCGGCATGGGACCAAAGCTTTTTGCAAAGAAGCGCGGCACTACCGAATATGCCATTCGCGCAGTTCCCTTCGGTGGGTTCTGCGCGATGCAGGGCGAGGATGACGGGCAGAAGATACCTAAGCCGGGAGATTTTACGGCGCACGCCCCTTGGCAGCGCTTTTTGATTCTGATTGCGGGCGCATGCTTTAACTTTTTGCTCGCCTTTCTTCTGGGACTTGTTCTGGTCGTACAGACGGGCGTCGATAAGCCCTACATTGGGAAGCTCATGCCGAACATGCCGGCAGAGGAAGCGGGTCTCAAGCCGGGGGACCGTATTCTCGCGGTCAATGGCAGCAAGGCAGTCTTTTTCCGCGATGTGTCGATGGCGCTCCAGTTCCACGCGGGAGAGCCGATTACCTTCCGCTATGAGACGCCGGAAGGCGAAGAGCACACAGTCACGGTCACGCCGAAATTTCTGCAGGAACAGAACGGCTACTATACGGGCATCGTGTCCGCGGGGAGCACGCCGGTCAGAAATCCGGGAGAGCTTGTCTATTATGCCGCGGGAGAGGTGGGACTCAATATCCGCATGGCAATTCAGAGCATCCGCCTGCTCTTACGTGGCGCCGTGTCCCCAAAGAATTTGACAGGGCCCCTCGGCATTGTCCAGGCCATCAGTGAAAATATGGACGCAGCGCGCCCCTATGGCATTCGCGTTATGCTGCTCTCGCTGTTTTCGTTTGGCCTTCTGCTCAGCGCAAACCTCGGCGTCATGAATCTCCTGCCGCTGCCCGCACTGGATGGCGGCAGAGCGCTGCTCACGGCGGTGGAGGCTGTAATCCGGCGACCGTTAAACCGTAAAATTGAGGCGACAGTTCATTTGACAGGGTTTGTCCTGCTGATGGGACTTATGCTCTATGTGCTCTGGAATGATATGATGCGCCTTGTCTATCACACGGGCTTTTGAGGAGAGACAATGAGAGAACGTCATGTAACAAGAGTGGTGCGGATTGGTGATGTCGCCATTGGCGGAGACAATCCGGTGCGCATCCAGTCCATGTGCAATACGAAGACCGAGGATGTCGCTGCAACGGTTGCGCAGATTCGGGCACTCACGGCGGCGGGCTGTGAGATTGTGCGCGTCGCCGTGCCGACCGAGGCGGCGGCGGAAGCCATTGCAGACATCCGGCGACAGACCAAAATTCCGCTGGTCGCCGACATTCACTTCGATTACCGGCTTGCGCTCCGCGCGATGGAGAGTGGCGTCGACAAGATTCGCATCAACCCCGGCAACATCGGCGAGGACTGGAAGCTCCGCGCGGTCGTAAAGGCCGCGAAAGAGCGGAACATCCCAATCCGCGTCGGCGTGAACTCGGGTTCCCTCGAAAAAGATCTCTTGAAAAAATATGGCGGTGTGACCGCCGAGGGCATTGTGGAGTCGGCACTCGAAAAAGTGCACCGCATTGAGGAGCTCGGCTATGAGAATTTGGTCATCAGTATCAAGTCCTCGGATGTGCTGATGTGCATCCGGGCGCATGAAATTCTCGCAGAGCAGACGGACTATCCACTTCACATTGGCATCACTGAGGCAGGAACGCTGTTCCGCGGTACCATCAAGTCGGCGGTCGGGCTTGGCGTTATTCTGTATGAGGGCATCGGCGACACCATTCGCGTCTCGCTGACGGGAGATCCACTCGAGGAAATCAAGGCGGCGCGCGAAATCTTAAAGAGCCTTGGGCTCCGGAAGGGCGGTGTGGAAGTTGTATCCTGCCCGACCTGCGGGCGCACCGAGATTGATCTGATCGGGCTTGCCAATCAGGTCGAGGCGCTTGTAGAGCGCTACAGCGACCTCGATG
>CALLVJ010000348.1 GCA_938010625.1 uncultured Stomatobaculum sp.
TCGTTCGACTTGCATGTGTTAAGCACGCCGCCAGCGTTCATCCTGAGCCAGGATCAAACTCTCATATAAAAGTTTAATCTAGCCTGTCGCTAGCTTGCATCTGTTTTCACAGATCTACTGTTTTAAGGTCGTTCTGTCGCACTCGTTTTACTTATGCTAAGAACTTATATTTACTAAGATATGAAACAAACTTTCGCTTATTATATCAAGTAAAAATGCATCTGAAATCTCATCATATTTATATGTAACACCATCATCTCGCTACGCTCGACGAGGTGCGCTATTTTTCTAAATTCAAGTTTCGCTTACGCTCACTTTCATTAAGAAAAATATGCGAAATATGCGAATTTTCAGGGTTGTGTGTACTGTTTAATCTTAAATTATCAAGGTTCAACGCAGAAGGAGGGATTTGAACCCTCGCACCGCTATTAACAGCCTACTCCCTTTCCAGGGGAGCCCCTTCAACCACTTGGGTACTTCTGCTAAAAGTACTGTGCCTGAATAAAAGCTTTCTTCAGTTTATACGACGGTTTTATCAGCCGCTCAATACAGCTTAATTAGTATATCTACTGTCCAGAAAAAAGTCAATGACTTTTTCAATTCTTTTTTCTGTCGCCGCTCTCATCGGATACGGCGAAAAGCAACGATTTCTATTGCTATACTACAAAAGACGCCTCTCTGTCAGTCTCTATTCCCCTTGAAACTGCAATTTGCAGAGATAGCTCACATTGAACTCTGCAGTAACAACGGCAGGAGAATCCCTCCCAACAGAAAAAAGCTTCCTGCAATAATACCACAAATTGAGAGAAACAGCCAGATAACCGGGCTATGCCGGTAGATTTCCACATCACATGCCGAAAGGTTGCATGCCTGCGGTCGCAATGCGCGGAGCAGACCGCCGACAGGCTGATCCCGCAAAAGGCCCTTGCCCGTCACTGTCAGCTGATAGCGCCCTGCCTCTGCCCGAAACGTATAAAGTTCCACGCGTGCCCTCGAAAATCCCGTCACTGCAGTTCGAAGCAGCACCGCCCTGAGCGGCACTTTCTCTCCATTTGCCAGGTTGCAGAGTTCCAGACCGAAAGTACCGATTGACACAGGCGTGTAATTCTTGCCGCTGAGCCAGAGACCATAGATTCCAGCTTCTGTCAGTGAAAAATCCCCCTGTTGTTCGCGGCAGGGCAGGGCAAACAGTTTCTCTGTCCTTGCCAAACGAACTGTTGCCCGGACGCTGCCAATAAACAAGGCGAGCCCAATGGGCACTAGCAGATAAAATAGCTGCCTCATCATGTATGTTCCTCCGGAGGCCTTCGTGTAAACGGATGACCATTTTCCCCCGATTGTAACAAAGCCCTCTGTAACAAAGCCCTCTCACAGACGCAAAAAGCAGCGCCCCCTGCCTTTTTTCAAACAGAGAACGCCGCTCTCTCTCAGCTGTACTGCGCCACCAAAGACGAAGAGGCGGCGCATCATGTCATTCTGTCAGAGGCTTGCTCTCCTCAGTCTCATCCAGCACAGCGCCGCCTGGCTCCTTTCGAAGATCAATCCCCCGGATAATCTTCCGGAGCGGCAGCACCGAGACCGGATTCACCGAGAGCTCATCGACGCCCATGCGAAGAAAGGTCTCCGTGAGCGCAAGGTCTGCTCCAAGCTCACCGCAGATGCCGACCCATGTGCCATGGCGATGTCCCGCATCAATCGTCATTTTAATTTCCCGGAGCACTGCCGGATGATGCTTTGACAAGAACGGATCCAGTTCCGCATTCTGCCGGTCAATGGCCAGCGTATACTGGGTCAGATCATTCGTGCCGATCGAGAAGAAGTCACACTCCTCCGCGAGCTCGTCAGCAATCAGCACAGCCGCCGGCGTCTCAATCATGATACCGACTGCGTAGTTACCGAGTTTCACGCCCTGTTTTTTCAGCTCCTCTGCACACTCCGTGAGCAGCTCCTTGCACTCCCGGAGTTCTCGCATCGAAATAATCATCGGGAACATGATTCCGAGATTGCCATAGGTCGAAGCTCGCAGCAGTGCCCTGAGCTGCGTCCGGAAAAAATCCTTCCGCGTCAGACAAATCCGGATGGCACGAAGTCCGAGCGCCGGATTGTCTTCCTTCGACATGCCCATGTACTCGACCTGCTTGTCCGCACCGATATCACAGGTGCGGATGATGACCTGCTTCGGCGCGAGCGTTTCGACTGCAAGGCGGTAAGCATTGAATTGCTCCTCTTCGGTCGGATAGTCTCTCGAATTGAGATAAACGAACTCCGAACGGAACAGCCCCACGCCGCCTGCGTCATTCTGCTGGACGAGACCAATGTCGGAAGGCCCGCCGATATTCGCATAGACCTGAATGGTCTTTCCATCAATCGTCGTATTACTCTTGCCCTTTAATTCCTGCAACAGCGCCTTCTGCTTGGTATCCTTTTCCTTCCGTTTCCGGAGGGATTTCTCAAGATCGCTGGTCGGCCCAATATAAGCACAGGAATTATATCCGTCAATGATGGCATTTTTCCCATCCCAGTCCTCATCAACATCCTTGCACTGCACAAGTGCCGGAATGCCCATGGAGCGCGCGAGAATGGCTGTATGGCTGTTGAGCGAGCCCTCCTTAGTGATGATGCCGAGCAACAGCGATTTGTTGAGGCGCACCGTCTCGGACGGGGTCAAATCGTTTGCGACCAGAATACAGGGTTCCGTGCCCTGCAAAATATCCCCGCTGATACCGAAGAGATAGCCGAGCACCGCGTGCTCAATGTCGTAAATATCGGTTGCTCTCTCCTTCATGTACGGGTCATCCATCTCGGCGAATACCTTCGCCTGGTTGTCAAAGGCAACCTTGACCGCATACTCCGCCGTATGTTTCTGCGTCTTGATAATCTCGTTGGTCGCATCAATCAGATCATCGTCCTCGAGCATCATCGAATGCACCGAGAAGACCTCAGCGCTGT
>CALLVJ010000349.1 GCA_938010625.1 uncultured Stomatobaculum sp.
CGAATCCGAAGCTGCCGACTGGTGAACTCGAAGTTCGGGCGAAGACCCTCCGCATTCTCTCGGAGTCCGAGACCCCGCCGTTCCCGATTGAAGAGAATACGAAGACCAGAGAAGAGCTCCGCTTGAAGTACCGCTTTCTGGATCTCCGCCGTCCGGATCTGCAGGCGAGAATCATGCTCCGCTCGAAGATCGCAGCGGAAATTCGCCGCTTTATGACCAGCGAGGGCTTCCTTGAGATTGAGACGCCGACCCTGATCAAGTCGACGCCGGAGGGCGCGCGCGATTACCTTGTGCCGAGCCGCGTGCACCCGGGCAGCATGTATGCGCTGCCGCAGTCGCCGCAGCTCTTGAAGCAGCTGCTCATGTGCTCCGGCTATGACCGCTATTTCCAGCTCGCGCGCTGTTACCGCGACGAGGATCTTCGCGCGGATCGTCAGCCGGAGTTCACTCAGGTTGATATGGAGCTCTCATTTGTCAATGCGGACGATGTGCTCGCGGTCAATGAGAAACTCCTGCATACGATTTTCAAGGAAGTGCTGGGCGTCGAGGTAAAGCTCCCGATTCAGCGCATGACCTGGAGAGAGGCGATGGAGCGCTACGGCTCGGATAAGCCGGATCTCCGCTTCGGCATGGAGATCGTCGATGTTTCCGAGGCTGTGAGGGGCTGTGAGTTTGCGGTCTTCTCGGGCGCGCTCGCGGCAGGCGGCAGTGTGCGCGGCCTCAATGTGAAGGGGCAGGGCCACATGCCGCGGAAAAAGATTGACGCGCTGGTCGAGTTTGCCAGGAGCTGCGGCGCCAAGGGTCTCGCCTACGCCGCGATTCAGGAGGACGGCAGTGTGAAGTCCTCGTTTGCAAAGTTCATGAAGGAAGAGGAGATGCAGGCGTTAATTCAGACCATGGGCGGCGAGAAGGGAGACCTGCTGCTCTTAGCGGCGGACAAAAACAAAGTGGTCTTCGACGTGCTCGGCGCGCTCCGCCTCGAGCTCGGACGGCAGCTTGCGCTCTTTGACAAGAGCGAATTCCGTTTTGTCTGGATCACAGAATTCCCGCTGCTCGAGTGGTCAGAGGAGGAGCAGCGCTTCAAGGCAATGCACCATCCGTTCACAATGCCGATGGAAGAGGACTGGGACAAAATTGACAGCGATCCGGGTTCGGTTCGCGCCGAGGCCTATGACATTGTCCTAAACGGCAATGAGATTGGAGGCGGTTCGGTGCGGATTCACCGCTCGGACATCCAGGAGAAGATGTTCGAGGTGCTTGGTCTCACGCGCGAGGTCGCAGAGGAGCGCTTTGGCTTTTTGCTCGAGGCATTCCGCTATGGCGTTCCGCCGCACGCTGGTCTCGCCTATGGCCTGGATCGCCTCGCGATGCTCATGGCAGGCGCAGACACGATCCGCGATGTGATTGCATTCCCGAAGGTCAAAGACGCATCCGATCTCATGATGAGTGCGCCAGATGTTGTTGAAGAGAAGCAGCTGGAGGAGCTCTCCCTCTGCTTCCGGGAGACAAAGGCGTGAACAGTGAAAACAGAAAGATCCTGATTGCGGACGATGAGGCGCGCATGCGCGCGCTGGTTCGCGATTATCTGCGGATGAAGGGTTTTCAGGTTCTGGAAGCCGAAAATGGCAGACAGGCGCTTGAAGTGTTTCAGCGGGAGCCAGACATTGCGCTCATCCTTCTCGATGTCATGATGCCTGAGATGGATGGCTTCGAG
>CALLVJ010000350.1 GCA_938010625.1 uncultured Stomatobaculum sp.
GCAGGACAGGCACTGCCGCTCACTCCGGGAACTTGAGGCAGCGCGGGACAGCCTGCAGCTTGCAGGTGGAGGGGGCACGGATTTCCGCCCGGTCTTTCGCTATCTGGAGGAATTGACGGCACGGGGGGAGCTCTCGGGACTCCGCGGCGTGTTTTATTTTACAGATGGAGAGGGACAGTTTCCGGAGCGGGCGACACCCTATCAGACCGTATTTGTATTTCCGGGGCGTGAAGAGAGCGTAGAACAGCGCGTTCCTGCCTGGGCGCTCAAGGCATATCTGGAGGAGAAAAAAGCGTGAACATTCAAGAGGCGAAAGAGGAGATTTCCCGTGCGGTTGATGCCTACTTATTAAAGGATGAGAACGGGCACTACCGCATTCCGCGCGAGCGACAGCGTCCCATTCTTTTGATGGGCGCGCCTGGCATTGGCAAGACAGCCATTATGCGGCAAATTGCCGAGGAGAAGCAGCTCGGACTGGTCTCGTATACCATTTCCCACCACACGCGGCAGAGTGCAATCGGGCTTCCGGTTGTCACTGAGCAGCTCTTTGATGGGAGACCGCAGAAGACCACGAATTATACGATGAGCGAGATTGTCGCCTCAGTCTATGAGATGATGGAGAAGAGCGGCAAGCGGGAAGGTATTCTGTTTCTCGATGAGATCAACACAGTTTCGGAGACACTTGCGCCGACCATGCTGCAGTTTCTCCAGTATAAGACCTTTGGCACACACCGTGTGCCGGAGGGGTGGGTCATTGTGACAGCCGGCAATCCGCCGGAATATAACCGAGCGGTGCGGGACTTCGATGTCGTGACCAGAGACCGCGTGCGAGAACTCTGTGTCACGGCAGATTTTGCGGTCTGGAAGCGCTATGCCCTAGAGCATGGTATTCACGGCGCGATTCTCGCCTTTCTGGAACTCACGCCGGAGGCCTTCTTCTTTGTGCGCGCGGGCGAGGCCGTCCATGCTCGCGGGCTATGGCGACCGATATGCCTTCTTCTTTGTGCGCGCGGGCGAGGCGGGCAAACGCTTTGTGACGGCGCGCGGCTGGGAAGATCTCTCGGATTCTCTGAAAGCCTATGAGACGTTGGGGCTCCGTGTAACTGAGGATTTCATGGCTTCATTTCTGCAGGACGCAGAGATTGCGGAAAAGTTTTACCGTTACTATCTGCTGTATCAAAAGTATGCGGAGCTCTATGACATTGCTGGAATTTTGCGCGGCGAGGAGAAGGCGGATGCCGTGCGGCTTCAGAAGACCGGCTTTGATGAAAAGCTCAGTTTTATCGCGTTGCTCTCGGCTGCTCTCGGCGAGCGTTTCCGGCGCTGGAGAGAGGACTACCGTGTGCAGCAGGAAGTCTTTGCTGTTCTGAAAGAAATCCGGGAGAGCAGCGCAGATGTCGCCGAAGCGCTTGCAGAAGCGCGCTTTCAGGCAGAACGCCGGCTCACGCGGGAGCGGGCGGCAGAAGCCATGTCCCCTCTGCGGGAGCGGCAGCTCACGGCGGTCTTCCAGCGCTTAAAGCGCTATGAACGCTTGTTAGACGCAGCGCCTTCGGGTACTTTTGCCGCGCTGCGGACAGCTTTTGCGGCCGATGAAGAAGACAGAAAGCAGCGCGAGGCAGAGGCTGGAGATGCGCTGTCTCATGCGCTCCGCTTCACGGTCGAGGGCTTTGGAGAGGGACAGGAGCTTGCGCTCTTTCTGACCGAGCTCAACGCAAACAGTGCGGCGCTCGCCTTTGCTGATGAGACCGGCCATGCGGACTATGCGCGCTACAACCAGCTCTTGCTGCTCAGGGATCGCAGAGAGATATTAAAAGAGGAGGTCATGCAGTTCCTATGAGATTTGTACTTCAGTGTGTGAGTCAGGCATCCTGTACTGTAGAAGAGCGCATTACAGGGGCGATCGAAAGAGGTTATCTTATTCTTGCAGGTATTTTAGACAGCGACACTGAGGAGACTGCCAATCGCATGCTCAAAAAAGTGGCGGGGCTCCGCATCTTCCCCGATGAAAATGGCAGGACGAACTTAAGTCTCGCGGACATCGGCGGGAGTATTCTGCTGATTTCTCAGTTTACGCTCTATGCCGACTGCAGAAAGGGGAACCGC
>CALLVJ010000351.1 GCA_938010625.1 uncultured Stomatobaculum sp.
CGCCCTCTGCACGATCTCAACCTGGTCGGGCGATAAAAAGAGCAGCGGCAACTTGTCGCCGAGCAGAAAGCAGACCAGAAAGGCGAGCAAGCCATAGATCATGCCAATCCGGGTTGCGGCATAGACGCCATCCTGTACCCGCTGCAGCTTGCCTGCACCGACATTCTGCCCCGCATAGGTCGCCATGGTAGCGCCGAGCGCATCATAGACGCAGCAAAAGAACATGCTGATCTTCTGTCCCGCCGTCACGGCCGCGACCGTCACTGTGCCGAGCATGTTGACGGCACTCTGCAAAACCACGGATCCAATGGCCGTAATCGAATACTGCAATCCCATCGGCAGCGCCATTGAGAGTAGAATCCAGCATTTCCGTGCGTCAAGCTGCATCTCCCGCGGCGCAAAGCGCAGCAGTGGGAACTTTTTCCGCATATAGAAAATGCAGCAGACGCCGGAAACCGCCTGAGAAAACACTGTTGCAAGTGCCGGGCCATTGACGCTGAACCCCAAAAAGACAATCGAGACAAAATCTAAGACAATGTTCACGACCGAAGCCAGAATCAGGAAATAGACCGGCGTCTTGGAATCGCCCAGCGCGCGAATCAGGCTCGCAGTCACATTGTAGAGGTAAGTCGTCGGAATGCCGAGAAAGATAATAAAGATATATTCATAGGCATAGGGCAAAATCTCCCTCGGCGTCTGCGTCAGAATGAGGAGCTGCCTTGTAAAGAGTGCCACAATCCCTGTCACGATAACCGAGAAAATCAGCGAGAGCCAGATTGTATTTGCGACAAACTTCCGCATGTCCACATAGTCCCGCGCGCCAAAGCGCTGGGCGACTGGAATCGCAAAGCCCGAGGACATTCCAATCACAAAGCCGTTGATCAAAAAATTGATTGCCGCCGTGGAACCGACACCCGCGAGGGCGTGGACGCTCAGAAAACGCCCTACAATCACCGTATCTGCCATGCTGTAGAACTGCTGAAACAGGGTTCCGAGCAACATGGGAATTGCAAAACCCAGAATGAGTGAAATCGGCTTGCCGATCGTCATGTCAATCATCGCACCTGACTTTTTTTCTATTGCCATATTCAAAAATTCCTCCAACGCAAAAACAAAAAAAACGGATTGACAGAAACTGTGTCAATCCGCAAGCATATTGTTCCGTCTTTTATTTACGACACCGTCTTTTGCGGCAGCAGCGCCGAGCTCGTCGCAATCCGTTTGACCAGTTTCAAAATTGCATAGAGTAAGATGCACTCCGGCACAAACAGAATCGCTGCCTTGATAAGTCTCGTCCTGACCAGCAGATGCAACGCCTTGCCATACATCATCGACAGCCAGATCGGATTCAGCAGAAAACTAATCAATACTGTATTGATCATGCGGGCAATGACGACACGCTGCATTGAAATCGGCTTCCGATAGAGAATCAGACCATAGACCACGCCATTGATCATGGCATTCAACGTGAACCCCGGGAAGAAAGGCCCTGTCGGTCGCACCAGGTAGCCGAGCAGATCTGAAAGTACGCCAACGGTTCCGCCGACAAACGGTCCAAACAAAAAACCTGCGCTCGCATTCGCGAGAAAAGCAAAACTGAATTCCAAGGTCGGCGTAATCGCAATCTTCAAAAACTTGAGTGTCACCGCGAGCGCCACCAGTAAGGCTGCCACTGTCACCGACTTCACGTTCTTCATGTGCTCCATGCTTTTTCCTCCTGAGAAAAGTGCATTACGTTTCTGTATTCTGCTGTCTCTTTGCTTTTCCGCAGGCATCTCTGCCTGTCATTACCTTCCTTGCTCTTTGTCAGATTCTCGATTTACAGCAAGCGCCATTCTGCCTACAATCTAGCTTCTGCGCTCCAAGCTATTGCTGCAACCGCCGTGCACCGACCATAATACCCTGCTCTTTGCCGGGTTTGGCACTCGTACAGCAAATGTCAGTCTGCCCATACTCCGGCTTCTCAGCTGCAAGCTATCTCTGCAACTTTCGCTCACAGCCGTTTCTGTATCCAGTCTTTTAGAACCAGCACATGGTTGCAGGTAGGGCTCTTTGCGCCGTAGACCAGCGTCACATTCTCTGTTTTTAAGCTCTCCCGAATCAGATCTACAAATGCCTGCCCCTGCGGATTTGCGTCTAGCTCTTTCCGGTACAACTCCGAGAAGGTTCCAAAGCGCTCCTCCTCAT
>CALLVJ010000352.1 GCA_938010625.1 uncultured Stomatobaculum sp.
GCGCTGGTTGAGACTGGAAGCCGCATGGACGATGTGATTTATGAGGAGTTCAAGGGCACCGGCAATATGGAGCTCGTGCTGGATCGGCGACTCGCTGAGCGGCGCGTATTTCCGGCGATTGATATTGCGCGGAGCGGCACAAGACGGGAGGAGCTGCTGCTGTCGCCTGCCGAGCGCGCGGGTGTTGCAAAGCTCCGGAATATACGGGGAAATGGAAGCAGCGACCAGAAGACCGAGGCGGTACTCAATTTGTTCGCGGATAGCGCGGACAATGCAGGGCTTCTCAAACAGCTTGAGTTTGCGGCGAGCAAATAAATCGTATTTACAGGCTTGCAGCTGCCTGTAAAGCATGCTATACTGTGAAAGCTGTTTTTTAATGGGAACGGGAACGGAAAAGCGGTTCGCCGCTTTCATCAATAATCAAGGTAAAGCGAGGTGAAACAAATGAAAGAGGGAATCCATCCGAATTACTACCAGGCCACGGTGACCTGCAACTGCGGCAACACCTTTGTGACTGGCTCGACGAAGCCGGAGATTCACGTTGAAGTGTGCTCCAAGTGCCACAGCTTCTACACTGGTCAGCAGAAGACCACCGGCGCGCGCGGCCGTATTGAGAAGTTCAACAAGAAGTACGGCGTGAAGGCAGAGTAAAAAGTGAACAGGGGGACAGGGGCTGAGAGTATACTCAGCCCCTGTTTTACGTTCGGGAGAGGAGGCGACAAGATGGCAAGACAAAAATATTCTGGCATCGGCGGACAGGCGATTCTGGAAGGCATCATGATGAAAAACGGTGAGTACTACGCCTGCGCGGTGCGGCGGGAAGATGGCAGCGTTGCAGTGGACAAACAGCAGTACATCAGCCTGGCGGACCGGCATTCGCTGCTTCGCCTGCCCTTTGTGCGCGGCATTTTCAGCTTTGTGGACTCAATGATACTGGGCATGCGGGCGCTGAACTGGTCGGCGGAAATCTATGCGTCAGGCAGCGGCGAAGAGGAGGAAGAGCCCTCAAAGTTTGAATCGTTTCTCGAGAAAACCTTTGGCGAGAAGGCGATGAAGGTAGTGATGGGCGTGATTATGGTCTTCTCCTTTCTCGTGGCAATCGGCATTTTCATGCTGCTGCCCATGTTTCTCGCGCGGCTGTTAAAGCAGGTCATCTCGAGTGAGACGTTAATTGCGGTCATTGAGGGCGTGTTTCGGATTCTGATCTTTATTCTCTACATCAAGGCAATTTCGAGGATGGAGGACATACACCGCACATTCATGTATCACGGCGCCGAGCACAAGTGCATCAACTGCGTGGAACACGGGTTGCCGCTCACAGTCGAAAATGTGATGAAGAGCTCCAGAGAGCACAAGCGCTGCGGCACGAGCTTCATCCTGATTGTGATGATGATCTCGATTCTTTTCTTCATTGTGATACGGCCGGAGACTTTGTGGCTCCGCGCGGTCTCGCGTATTCTCCTGATGCCGGTGATTGCCGGGGTCTCCTACGAGTTTCTCCGCTTTACGGGAACGCATGACTCGCCGCTGGTCAATGCGCTGAGCCGCCCGGGAATGTGGATGCAGGGGCTCACGACCAGGGAACCTACACCTGACATGGCGGAGGTCGCGATGCAGGCCGTGGAAGCGGTTTTTGACTGGAGAGCATATCTCCGGGAGAATTTCGGCGAGACCTTTCCGGAAGAGAAGGCGTCCGCATGAGGCAGGAGAGCCTGCAGGCTGCAGAGCGCCGCGGGGCCGCGTACCTCGCGGCGGCGGGCAGAGAAGAAGCCGCGCAGTCTGCGCGGCTTCTTCTCTGCCATATTCTGGGACTGGATTTCACAGATTATATTCTCGCGCGCGACCGTATACTCCCGGCGGAAGCGGCGCGGCGCTATGAGGCCATGTTGGAACAGCGGGCACAGGGTGTGCCGTTACAATATCTGACAAAGGCGCAGAATTTTTGCGGGCTTGAACTCTATGTGGACGAGCGCGTGTTAATTCCGCGCTACGACACGGAGTGCCTGGTCGAAGAAGTGCTGCGAGATCGAAAAGAGGGGAGCTTACTCGATCTCTGCACGGGGAGCGGCTGCATTCCACTGGCGCTCTTAAAGCTCGGCAGGTTCCGCGCGGCACTCGGCGCGGATATCTCGGAAGATGCGCTCGCAGTCGCGGAGATTAACTGTGCGCGGACGGGCCTGCCGCTTTTGCTCCGGCGCTCGGATCTCTTCGCGGAGATTCCGGAGCGCTTTGACGTGATCACCGCGAACCCGCCTTACATCGAGAGCGCGGAAATTGAAACGCTGAGCGTTGAGGTGCTCGACCACGAGCCGCGGCTTGCGCTCGACGGCGCCGCGGACGGTCTCGCCTTTTACCGGCGGCTTGCGGCGGAGAGCGGCGCGCATCTCACGGACGGCGGCAGCCTGTATCTCGAGATCGGCGCTTCGCAGGGCGCGGCGGTGGCTGCTCTCCTCGGGGCGGCCGCATTTTCGGACATACAAATCATTCAGGATCTCGCGGGGCGGGATCGCGTTGTGAAAGGGATTTTTCATGGTAGAGGGACATCTCAGGGAAACGCTTCGCCGCTATGAGGAAGTGATGGCTGAGCTTGCTGCGCCGGAGACGCACGCGGACAGTGCGCGCTTACAGCGGCTTTTAAAGGAACAGGCGGAACTTTCTCCCCTGGTCACCTGTGTCGGGTCGTTGCAGCGCGCGAAAGAGCAGGAGGCGGAGGCACTCTCGCTGCTCGAGACCGAGCGGGACGAGGAGCTTCGCCAGCTCGCCAAAGAGGAACTGCAGGCGGCCAGGCAAGAGAAAGCGCGGCACGCGGCAGAACTGAAGGAATTGCTTTTGCCGAAGGACCCGAACGACGAAAAAAACGTGGTGCTCGAGATCCGCGCGGGCGCGGGCGGCGACGAGGCCGCGCTCTTTGCAGCGGAGCTCTTCCGCATGTATCGGCAGTATGCGGAAAAACGCGGCTGGAAGGTCGAGATCGACGATATTCACGAGAGCGGGCTCGGCGGCATCAAGGAGGTCATTGCGACGGTGCGCGGACAGGGCGCGTTCTCGCGGCTCAAGTTTGAGTCGGGTGTGCACCGCGTGCAGCGCGTCCCGGCGACCGAGGCGGGTGGCCGCATCCACACGAGCACGGCGAGCGTCGCCGTGATGCCGGAGGCGGAGGAAGTCGATGTGCAGCTCGACATGAAGGATGTGCGGATTGATGTGATGCGCGCGTCCGGAAATGGCGGGCAGTGTGTCAACACGACGGACTCGGCGGTGCGCCTGACACATTACCCGACCGGCATCGTGATCTATTCGCAGACCGAGAAGTCGCAGCTTCAAAACAAAGAAAAGGCGTTCCGCCTGCTCCGGAGCAAGCTCTATGCGCTTGAACTCGAGCGGCGGCAGGCCGAGACCGCCGAGGCGCGGCGCGCGCAGATCGGGACGGGCGACCGCTCGGAAAAAATCAGAACCTATAACTTCCCGCAGGGGCGCGTGACCGACCACAGAATCAAGCTCACGCTCTACAGCATTGACCGTGTGATGGACGGCGATCTCGATGAAATTCTGGATGCGCTTCTTCACGCCTCGCGCACGGCGGAGCTCGCGGGCAGTGCGGACAAGGAAAGCGCTGGAAAAGAAAACGGGAATTCGCTATGATGGGAATGGCATCGCGATATTAACCCAAGGGGGGAGAGGACTATGAACGGGACAAAACCGGATTTGGAAGCGCTCTACGGCGAGGAGAGCGCGAGAGCCAAAAAGCGCTATGAACATCTGCGAGAAAAATTTAACGAGACGTACGGGGCGGCGGAACTCCGCTTCTTTTCTTCGCCCGGCAGAACAGAGATCATCGGCAATCACACGGATCACAACGGCGGCAAAATTCTGGCGGGTAGCATTACGCTCGACACCGTCTGCGCGGCTGCGCCGACCGACGACGGCGTCATCACGATTGTGAGCGAAGGCTACCGCCCGGTCTCGGTCGACACGAAGGCGCTCTCGGAGACCGCAAAGGAGGACGGCTCGAAGTCTTTGGTCGCGGGTATCGTAGAGGCGGCGGAGCAGTTCGGCTACAAAGTCGGCGGCTTTCGCGCCTATGTGACGAGCGAGGTCATTGCGGCGGCCGGAGTCTCAAGCTCGGCTTCGTTTGAGATGCTGGTCTGCACGATCCTGAATGCCTTCTACAATGACGGCAAAATGAGCATCGCGGACTATGCGCGCATGGGTCAGTATGCCGAGAACCACTGGTGGAACAAGGCATCCGGCCTCATGGACCAGATGGCCTGCGCGGCGGGCGGTGTGATTTTCCTCGACTTCTCGGAGGGCGTTCGCTATGAGACCATTGACTTTTCGTTTGAGAACTTCGGCTTGGATCTCTTTATTGTGAACACAGGTAAGGGGCATGCGGATTTGACCGAAGAGTATTCAGCGATTCCGCGGGAGATGTATGCGGTCGCGGAGAAACTCGGTGGGAGCCGGCTTGCCAATGTGCGGGAGCTCATGCTGCTCACGACGCTTTCTGGTGTCCGTGAAAAGCTCGGCAATGACAGAGCGCTGCTCCGCGCCCTGCATTTCTTTGAGGAAAATAAGCGTGTTGAAGAGGCGAAGGAAGCAGTCTCGGAGGGCAACAGCGACAAGCTGCTCTCCCTGATGGCGGAGAGCGGCAAGTCTTCCTATGAGTGGCTGCAGAATGCCTATTGCACAGAAAATCCGAAGGAGCAGCCGATTCC
>CALLVJ010000353.1 GCA_938010625.1 uncultured Stomatobaculum sp.
TACAGAAATATTACAAAGGCGCGTTTTTTTCGCTTTTTTGTATTTATATCAGTACAATCCTGCCAACTTCCTACCCAGTCCCCATGCGCTCTGCTATACTGTTCATATATCTATATTTTAATACTCGGATGAACATGGTTCTTGTCCCATCAACAGGGACTCACAATCCGCCAAAGGAGATTTTCACATGGACAAACTTGCGTTTCTTCTTCGAGAACTCGCCGCGCAACCCACGCTGACCCAGCGCGCTCTCGCGTCCCGCCTGCACAGTTCTCTCGGCAGCGTCAATGCGCTCTGCGCCGAAGCAAGGGAAAAAGGACTGCTCGCCGAGGCGGCTTTGCCGGAGAGCGGACAGCTTTTGACAAAAGCCGGACAGAACTATCTTGTGCCCTACCGCGTGGATGGCGCTGTGATTCTCGCCGCCGGCTTTGGCTCCCGCTTTGTGCCGCTGACCTATGAGCGCCCGAAGGGGCTCCTCCTGGTAAACGGCGAGCGCATGATTGAGCGGCAGATTCGCCAGCTCCATGAAGTCGGAATCACCGACATCACCCTCGTGGTCGGCTACTTAAAGGAGGCCTTTGACTATCTGATCGACAAGTGCGGCGTGAAGCTTCTCTATAATCCCGACTTCTCCTCGATGAACAATATCTCCTCGGTCTATCACGCGGCGCAGCTCTTCGAGGGGCGGAATGTGTATCTCCTCTCCTCCGACAACTGGATGCAGGAGAATCTGTTCCACGCCTACGAGCCCGGCAGCTGGTACGCCGCCGTCCATGTGGAGGGCGAAACCAAAGAGTGGGTTTTACATTATAATAAGAAGGATCTGATCACCTCCGTCGAAATTGGCGGCCATGACGCCGATGTGATGTACGGCCCGGTCTACCTGTCGCGCGACTTTAGCGCAGTTCTCCTCCCGGCCCTGAAAAAAGCCTATCATACGCCCGGCAAAGAGCAGTACTACTGGGAGAATGTGTATCTTGATCTGCTCACCGAAAAGAAAGCGCCGCCGCTCTCTGTGAACCTGCAGCCGGACGGCGTGATCTACGAATTTGAAAATCTCGAAGAGCTCCGCGCCTTCGACGCCTCCTACCGCGACCACTCGGACAGCAAGGCGATGGCACTAATTGCCGAGGTTCTGAACGTGCCAGAGTCGGAAATCACCGGGATTCAGTGCCTGAAAGCCGGCATGACGAACCGCTCGTTTTTGTTCCGCGTCCACGGGAAGGCCTACATCTGCCGCATTCCGGGTGAAGGCACAGCGCGGCTCATTGACCGAAAAGCGGAGGGAGAATGCTACCGCGCGATTGCGCCGCTTCACCTCTCTGAGGAGCTGATCTATTTTAATCCGGAGAATGGCTATAAAATCGCTGTCTACTATGAAAATGCGAGGACGGCTGACCCGGATTCCGAGGCAGATCTCCGCGCCTGCATGGCTGTCCTCCGAAAACTGCACCAGGCGCCCTGCTGCGTGTCCCAGAAATTTGACCTCGGCGAGCGCATTGCCTTTTATGAAGCGCTCTGCCTCGAAAAAGGCGAAATCCCGTTCCTCGACTATACTGCGGTCCGCGAAAAAATGAACTGCCTGCTCCGCTGGATTCAGGCAGAGCAGCGCCCCGCGCGGCTTTCACACATCGACCCCGTTTATGCGAACTTTCTCTTCACCGAAGAGGGCGTTCGGCTCATCGACTGGGAGTATGCCGGTATGGCGGATCCGCTGATTGACTTTGCGATGGCGACGATTTATGCGGAAAAGGACTTCGATTACGCCTTCCTTCTTCTCGACTACTACGGCGACACAGATGTGCCGCGGGACAAGGCAGAGCAGCTCGTGACTGCCTATATGGCGCTCGGCGGCTTCCTCTGGGCGCTCTGGGCTGTCTACAAGGAGGCGCTCGGCATCTCGTTCGGCACTTATCCGCTCACGCAGTATCGCTATGCAAAGGAGGGTTACCGGCGTTGGGCGGAACGAGAAAATGGCGCAGGCAGGCCCGAGAATTAATTGAAGAGTAAAGCAACTGTAAGGATTCTTCCCGCGCGGAAGCTTTCTCGCATTTCAAATATCTGCTACAATAAAAAAGATAGGTTCGAAACAAACACGAAGGAGGACTTTTCATGAAGAAAAAATATCTTGCCGCTGCGGCGCTCCTCGCAGCGCTTGTGCTCGCGCCGACAATGAGCAGCGCAGCCGCGAGCGGCTGGACTTCTGAGAATGGCAACTGGGTCTACTATGACAACGATGGCAACCGCCACAAGGGCTGGATTCAGACCAAGGACGGCTACTACTACATGGACACTTCGAGCGGCGTCATGCTGAAAGGCTTCAAGAAGATTGACGGCAAGTGGTACTACTTCAGCAGCGACGGTCTCATGCAGACCGGCTGGATCAAGGACGAGGGCAAGTGGTACTACTGCCTCGAGGACGGAATGCTCGTGCAGGAAAACTGGCTCAAGGTCGGCGACAATTACTTCTTTATGCGCGGCACGGGCGAGCTCGCCGTGGGCTGGCGCAACATGAACAGCAGCTGGTACTACTTCAAGGCAGACGGTCGCTGCGCGTTCAAGTGGATGAAGATCGGCAACGACTGGTACTGGATGGGCACCGACGGCAAAATGAAGACCGGCTGGCAGCAGATCGAGGGCATCTACTACTACTTTGGTCAGGACGGCAAGATGAAGACTGGCTGGCTCTCCGACGGCACCAACCGCTACTATATGGATCCAGAGAGCGGCAAGATGGTTCACAACTGGAAACAGATCAACAACGCATGGATGTTCTTTGACGCGAACGGCCACATGATGACCGGCTGGATTCATGTGAACGACCACTACTACTACCTCGGCACCGACGGCAAGATGGTCAGCAACACGACCCTGACCTTAAACGGCGTGAGCTATACCTTTGACGGCAACGGCGCTTACACAGGCAACGAATCTGTCCCCGCGACCGAAGTGACCATCACGAAGGAGCCGAAGCAGGAGGCGGAGACCGCAAGCAGCGATACCAAGGGCGCGGCTTCGAGCGGCAAGAAAGGTCTCCCGAGCGACAAGACCACAGGCCCCGGCGTCAAGAAGAATCACTGAGGCCCATCATGCAGAGAAATGGCAAGCGGCTCTCAGCCGCAGCACTCAGTCTTGCGTGTTTCTTTTCTCTCTGCCTGAGCTCTTATGGCGCCAGCAGTTCGAAACTGAGCCGTCAGAACGGCGGTACGTATCGCCTCTTTGACGGGAGCTCCACGATTGACGGCGTGCTGCACCGCGGCGTGGATGTGAGCCACTGGCAGGGCGACATCGACTGGCAAAAAGCTAACGCGGACGATGTCGACTTTGTGATGCTCGGCACCCGCTATCAGGGCGACACCGATCCAAAGTTCCGCGAAAATGCGGATAAGGCGGTCAAAGCGGGCGTAAAGATCGGCGCCTACATCTACTCCTATGCGACCACGCCCGAAATGGCCGAACAGGAGGCGGACTTTATCTTAAAGCTCGTCAAGGACTATCCGATCTCCTATCCGATTGCCTTTGACGTGGAAAATGAGAAAACGCTCGGCGCGCTCTCGAAGGATCAGATCACGGCAATTATCCATACCTTCTGCAAAAAAATCAGCGACGCCGGCTACTATCCTATCCTCTACGCAAACGACTACTGGATTCAGAACAAACTCGACATGCCAGCGCTCTCGCAGTACCCGGTCTGGGTCGCCGCCTATGAGCGGACGCCGAAGTACGACCGCCCTGCGATGTGGCAGGGCACGGACTCCGGCGCTGTTGCCGGCGTGCAGGGCAATGTGGACATTGACCTCCAATTCGTGGATTTCTCAGACAAGATTCCGGCGGACAGCTGGAAAAAATTTGATGGCGTCTGGTACTACTACCAGAACTATCGCATGCAAAAGGACGCGCTGATTTTTGACGGCAAAAACTCCTATTACCTGCAGGATGATGGCACCATTTTTACCGGCGGTTTCAAAGAGGTCGATGGCGCCACGCGCTACTTCGCCCCGGAGAGCGGCAAAATGCGCCTCGGCTGGCGGCAGATTGACGATAAATGGTATCACTTTTCCGAGAGCGGCGCCCTTCAAATCGGCTGGATTTCCGACGACGGCAAGTTCTACTACATGGCTCCGGACGGCACCCTGCAGACCGGCTGGCTCGATGACAACGGCAGCCTCTACTATCTGACCCGCGATGGTTCCATGCAGACCCGCTGGCTCATGCTCGAGGGCAACTGGTACTTTCTCGGCGACGACGGCGTCATGGAAAAAGGCTGGCAATCCATTGACAATCTCCGCTACTATTTCGGGCAAGACGGCAAGATGCTGACCGGCTGGCAGAAGCTTGAAGGCAAGTGGTACTACCTCGGACAGAGCGGTGTTATGAAGACCGGTTGGACACAGGACAGCGGCAAGTGGTACTACTTTGATGCGAACGGCGTCATGCAGAACGGCTGGCAAAAGATAAACGGCAGCTGGTACTACCTCGGAAACGACGGTGCGATGCAGACCGGTGTCACCGAAGTGAACGGCACGCTCTACTCACTCGGCAAAGACGGTGTGATGCAGACAAATACCGAGATCGACTACGCGGCAAAGCACTGGACCATAGACGGCAGCGGTGCGATGCGCGAAGCAGCCGATAACGGCGCGCAGAATGAACAGCTCACCGTCTCGGCCGGCGCAAAAATCGGCAAGACGCCAGGCAACAAAAAGCGCGCCTCGCTCACAGCGCCGCCCGCAGAAACCGAACGCGAAATTGAGCAGGTTCCGGCGCTTGAGGTCAGTGCCCCCAAACAAAAGGCCAGCGTGGGACACGCGCCCGGCGAATAAAACAAGCAGAATACAGAGAAGAAGAGGGAAGCGGCGATCGTCGCTTCCCTCTTCCTCTCTGCTCTATTTCTAAAAGAAAGCTCTTCTCTTCGTCAGAACAGCATTGCCCGCTGTAACCCCGCCACAGACACCATAAGAAACAGCGCCAAAACCCCAAGCGCTTTTTTCACACCCGCTTTGCTCCCAGGAGCCAGCCTGATTGCGCCTCGCCGATAAGATCAAGCCGCCATCTAAATTCCTATTGCCAAGGTCAAAATACCGTCCGCCGGTTTTTCAATCGTTTGGGCTTGTTTTCCGCCCATAATTCTGTCTCCCTGTCAATGCAATTGATGTAACCGTTTCTTCTCTCATGGCAGCCGTTTTGATCACATTTCCCTGCCAAATCCACGCGCAACGGTAAGCGCAAGCATCAGAGCTGCTACAAAACACGCAATCCCCGCCTCCTTCTCCCACTTTGCCTTAGCACCCCAGCACATTTGAATTCCTGTCACGAAGACCAGTAACAAACTGGTAATGTTCCAGGAGACCTCGGAACGAGGAATTATCGCAAAGCTCTGCAATCCCATCAGAATCGCTATCAACGCCAAGACTCCCGATAGGATTCTTCTCCCAAGCCAAAGCTTCCGCTCGCTCATTTCATACCTCTCTCTGCACACCAGCATAAGCAGGTACACTCGACAGCACAAGCAGACTTGCACTGAGCCCACAGCACAGCGCTCTTTTTACACCGGATGTCAGCCGTTCCTCAACATTTCGATTCTTTGTTTTCATCGGTGTTACCTCCTTTTGAATTTAACTTGCATCTTTATTATACCAATTAGCATTGCTTAATCAATTACATCCCCCCTTACGGTTTTGTGAATACAATCAAACAAAAAGCGCCCCGCCCGGTATTCGCCGGCGGGGCGCTTTGGATTTCATACACTCACTTTAACAGGTAATTGCCAGTGACCAGCGAATAGATGCCGAGCACTACGACAATTGCACAGGCGATGATATTGAGCGGGCGAATGCGGATGCTCCATCCCTTCTCATGCGCGAGCTTAATCATAATGATCTGACCCGCGAACAGCACGGCGCAAAGTAAGGTAATGACAATGGTCATTGTCTGTGGATTCATGATAACTCCCCCTTGTTCTTTTCTCTGTCTTCTCTGATAAACACCGAGAGCTAGTATATCATAAACTCTTCTGCTTTACGATATGCTTCCACCGTCGCCACATTTGCCGCTCCGCGCTGACTGTCACTCAGCACTCTTGCCGCATCTTCATGCCGCGCTCATAGTCCTTGAGCGCAGTGATTGCATCCTTACTGAGCGGGTACATCACAATCAGATTAAAGATGGTCATGAGGCCTATGCCCACATCGCCGAGATCCCACACCACGGAGTGCTGTGCGAGGCCGCCGACAAAGAGCATGACAAGCGCAAAAATCTTATAGGCGAACTGCGAGCCCCAGTTTGCGCCGAAGAGGTAGGCAATGTTGCTGTGCGCGTAAAAGAGTATCCCGAGGAAGGTTGAGAAACTAAAGAGCCAGAGCACAAGGGCAATGAAGAACACGCCGAAGCGCCCAAAGTGATACTGCATCGCGGTCTGGAGCAAATCCATGCCGC
>CALLVJ010000354.1 GCA_938010625.1 uncultured Stomatobaculum sp.
AATTCAAAGCGTATGCTAAAACGAAACTGGGAAAAAAGCAAATCCTTTTCTGGAAAGCGCCTATCTGCTTTTTGAAATTCGCTATTGTCTCGCAAAGAAAAATGAG
Source organism: uncultured Stomatobaculum sp. (assembly GCA_938010625.1). Lineage (GTDB taxonomy): Bacteria > Bacillota > Clostridia > Lachnospirales > Lachnospiraceae > Moryella. Next base: position 107 of record CALLVJ010000354.1, read on the forward strand.
ATCCGGGAAGCCCCAGATCTCGTTTTTTCGTCCGTATTGATTATAGTCGTCTGTTGCATTCCTTCAGTGCTGCAAAGGATTCAGGGCTAAGGTCGTGCTCGACCTTACAGGCATCGCGCTCGGCAATGTCATGCGGCACACCGAGTTTTACAAAGAGCTGGGTCAGCGTCTGGTGGCGATCGTAAATGCGGCTCGCAATCGACTCGCCCTCCTCGGTGAGATAAATGAAGTTTTCGGCGTCCATGCGCACCAGCCCGTTTTCGCGGAGGTGTTTCATGGCGATGCTGATGCTGGGTTTTGAATAGCCCATGGCATTCGCGATCTCGACCGAACGAACATGTCCATTCTCCTCACGGAGCATTAAAATTTTTTCGAGGTAATCCTCGGCGGATTCATGAATCTGCATGGCAAAAGTCCTTTCTCGCGGCGGATGTGCGCTGCGCTGTTATTTCCCTTCCTTAATTAACCCTTCGAAGATGGAACAGTATGTTCCTGCGAGTATAGCACGCAGAGAGAGCAATCACAAGGTGACTTGTCAGTGAACGAGGCAAAATATTATAAGCTGACACTAAAAGAACAGAGCCAGCGCAAAATGTAGTCGGAATTCAGCCCTCGGTTTCTGCAAGCGCGCGATACTTCTGGATCACAGCTTCCTGCAGCTCCTGTTCAAGCGGGGAGAGTATGGTATCCTTCCGGGTCACAATGCCATAGGCAAGGTGCTCGGAGCTTTTCAGAATAGGAACAGAGATTACATGGTAGAGTTTGCTCTGGACGGAAAATTCAGATATTCCTATGGTATAGAAGGTGGTGGCCTGAATGAGGCGCATCTGTTCCTGACGGTCGCAGACATAGATGATTTTTTGCGATTCATTCAGATCAATCAAGCCGCTGTCGCTTGCAATGTGATAGATGAAGTCCTCATATTGCCCTGCATAGCGGACAAAGCCATAGTCTTTGAGCTCGCTGATATCGATTGCGCTCTGCAATTTTCCACGCAGAACTGGATGGTTCTCGGCGAGACACACATAGGGGCGGAAAGTCGCGAGCGGTGTAAAATTCAGTTTTTTGTCGGCAAAGCTCTGCAGCGTCATCTCCTGGTTTGTGGTTGAGAAGTGAAGCACGCCAATATTTGATTTGCCCTCTACGACATCATTCAGGACATTTGACGCAGAGTCCTCAAACAGGTGATAGTGGATGGAGCTGTCATTCTGGTGCCTGCGGCAGACTTCGTTGAAACATTCGGAGGTATGTGAAAAGCGGGTCATACTGAGCCGGGACTGTGCGGATGCCGCCTGGGTCACATAGTGGTTCAGCTTTGCCATTTCAGCGAGGATAATTTCGCAGTGGTGCAAATAATCCTCGCCCTCGTGCGTCAGCTTTGTGCCGCGGCTCGTGCGTTGGAACAGTGTGAGGCCGCATTCCTCTTCGGTTATTTTCAGAATATGGCTCAGCTGGGGTTGAGAGATGAACATTGCTTTTGCGGCATGGTTGATGGAGCCGTACTTTGCAAT
>CALLVJ010000355.1 GCA_938010625.1 uncultured Stomatobaculum sp.
GATATTACCCCGGTGATTGACACGCTGGAAAAGATTGGCGAGAAGTACAACGTGAATTTCGTGCTCAGCGTCTCAATGGATGCCGCTGATCTTCCGGAGAATGCGAAAAAGGACGTTGTCGTCGCGCTCTGATATTTGGCGCAAAGAGAATTTACGGACAGCCCTTTCCGGGCTGTCCGTCCTTGTGTACAGGCATTTTCAACACAGGTGGAGGTCATTTTGGCAAATCAAAAGGAAGTGGTAAAGAGGCGGGAACAGCATTCCGGATTTCGTCCGGAATATCTCTTGTTGGTTGCTGCTGTGCTGTATCTGCTATATACCATTTGTGCCCCCGCTTTGCGAAAACGTCCGCGCGTCACAACAGTTGAGCCGGGGGAAATCGTGAGCAATCACTACTATACCGGCATTATACTGCGCAATGAGCAGATTGAGACAGCGCCGCAGGGCGGTTATCCGATTTATTATCTGCAGGAGGGAAAGCGCGCAGCCGTCGGAAATCGCATTTATGCACTTTCTGCAACGGATGTGACGCCTCAGCTCGCTGGAAATCTGGGAGGAAATGCACCGCTCGGCGCCGATCATATTCATGAGATCAAGAATCGGCTCTCTGCATACCGGAAAAGTTATGATCGCGACCAGTATGTGCAGAACTATACGGCGGAAAATAACATTCAGTCCTTGCTCTCGTCCTATGCTTCGTTAAGTCTTCTCGTCAATTTGGATGAGGCGATGAGAAAACAGGGCATTGAACTGACGGATGTCACGTCACCGCTCTCGGGTGTGGTCTCCTTTCGTCTGGACAATTACAGTACCGTGACGGAGGACAATATCACGGCCGCGCTCTTTGACCAGGATACGACTGCCAGGGCGGACGATAGCAAGAAGACCTTTGTCAATGCGGGAGATCCTGTCTATCGGATTGTGCCCTCTGAGGAGTGGAAACTCATCTTTCCACTCGATAAAAAGGAGACCCGTGAAAATACCAAGAGCCTTCGGGTCAGCTTCATGGGCAGCAATATCAACATGAGCGGAGATTACCATGAAATCACCGGCAAAGATGAAGACAGTAATCAGCGCTATGGTGTTCTGACCTTCCAGCGCTACATGATTCAGTTCTTGGAAGACCGCTTTGTAAAATTCCGCATTGTCGAGGGAAGAAAAGATGGTCTGAAAATCCAGAAAACAGCGCTCACGAAGAAAAAGTATTATGCCATCCCCTTGCTTTATCTGACGCGCGGCGGCGCCAACAACGGCAACGTCGTGCACCGTCTGCAGCTGGAAAATGGTGAAGAGCAGGCCACCGATGTGCCGGTCACGGTCATTCATCGCGATGATAATTTCTTCTATGTCAGCATGGATGAGAGTGCCTCCCTGAAAGAGGGCGACTGGCTTATCAACGATGCCCGGGATCAGAAGTTTCAAGTGGGTGAGACCGGAGAACTGCCAGGTGTCTACAGTGTGACCGGCGGCATTGCTGTATTTCGCAAGGTCGAGATTATTGAAGAGAATGACGAATATGCCATTGTACACCGCGGTATCAGCGGCAGCATCAATCCCTATGACCGCATTCTGCTGAACGGAAGCGAAGGGCGAGAGGGCGAGATGATTTATTGAGGAGGTAGCTATGCTGCGTCAGCATTTGGAGGAAGTCGAAAGCAATATTCAGAGCGCCTGTGCGCGGGCAGGGCGTGCGCGCGACAGCGTCAAGCTGATTGCCGTGAGCAAAACCCAGCCGATCACCGCGATCGAAGAGGCCTATGCACTCGGACTTCGCGATTTTGGCGAGAACAAAGTGAAAGAGATGCTTGGCAAAGAACCGCAGCTGCCGGAAGATATCCGCTGGCATCTGATTGGACATTTGCAGACCAACAAAGTTCGGCAGGTGCTTTCCAAGACCGTTTTAATTCACTCTCTGGATTCTCTTAAATTGCTGGATGCGGTGGATTTTGAGGCGATGAAACAGCGGATTACCGTGGAGGGTCTGCTCGAAGTGAATGTCGCGGCTGAGGAGAGTAAATTCGGGTTTTTACCGGAAGAACTCTGGGGACTTATGAGCCGGCTTTGTCAGTATAAAAATCTCAAAATCCGCGGACTCATGACAGTTGCTCCCTTCACAATTAATCAAGAAGATAATCGTGCCGTCTTTCGCAAATTGAAAGAA
>CALLVJ010000356.1 GCA_938010625.1 uncultured Stomatobaculum sp.
GAGTAGTCCATCGCCTTTCCTCCGTCTTTTATCGCTATCTGAACTTAGATTGTAAATTTTCTGTTTTTATTTGTCAAACGCCGCTCACATGAGATCAAAGAGAGAGAGCTGGTTGGACTCGGGAAGATTTCCGAGTATGCCGAGTTTGTCGAGCAGGTCGCAGATAGTCTGTCCCACACCGCTCCGCGATCGAAAGTCGTCCTTGGAGATAAACTCCCCCTCGGCGGCTGCGCGCACAATCTGCTCGGCTGCGGTCTCGCCGAGACCGTCAATCGCCGTGAGCGCCGGCATAATCTTCCCGTCTTGAATCGTGAACTGCTTTGCCTTGACGCGGTAGAGGTCAATCGGCAGAAACGAGAATCCTCTCGCGTACATTTCCTGGGCAATTCTGCCGTCCTTCACCATATCCTCTTCCTTCGGCGTCAGCGGGTTCACGCGGTTGCCGCTGTAATCCCGCTTTTTGAGCTCTGAAAGCAGAAATTCGAGCCGCTCTTTGCCCTGGCACATGCCCTCATAGCTGAAGCCGGTCGCGCGAATCGAGAAATAGGCCGCATAGTAGGCGAGCGGATAAAAAATTTTGCAGTAGCCAATGCGCCACGCCATCATGACATAGGCCGCTGCATGCGCCTTCGGGAACATGTACTTGATCTTCTTGCAAGACCAGATATACCAGTCCGGCACTTCGTGCTCGCGCATGTGCGCCTCCCATTCCGGTGTGAGCCCCTTGCCCTTTCGAACGGACTCCATGATTTTGAAACTCTCCTGCGGATCCATGCCCCAGTGAATCAGCGAGAGCATGATATCATCCCGCGTACAGATAGCCGTCTGAATGGTCGCCGTTCCCTCGGAAATCAGAACTTCGGCATTGCCCTGCCACACATCGGTGCCGTGCGCGAGGCCGGCAATGCGAACCAGGTCGGAGAAGCCCTTCGGTTTTGCCTCAATGACCATGTTCATTGCAAAATCAGTTCCAAACTCGGGAATGCCGAGTGCGCCGAGCTGACAGCCGAGAATGTCATCCGGCTTCACGCCGAGCGCCTCAGTGCTCTGGAAGAGACTCATGACTTCCGGCGAGTCGAGCGGAATATCCCTCACCGGATCAATCTGCGTGAGATCCTGGAGCATGCGGATCATCGTCGGATCCTGGTGCCCTAAAATATCGAGCTTCAAGAGGTTGTGGTCAATCGCATGGTACTCAAAATGGGTCGTGATAATCGGCGTATTCACATCGTTTGCCGGGTGCTGCAGCGGTGTAAACGAGTAGATCGACTCGCCTTTTGGCAGCACGACAATGCCGCCTGGGTGCTGTCCGGTTGTGCGCCGCACGCCGACACAGCCCTGCACAAGGCGGTTGATCTCGCACTTTCGCTTTCTCATGCCATGCTCCTCAAAGTAATTCTTCACATAGCCAAAGGCGGTTTTCTCGGCGAGTGTGCCGACTGTGCCGGCGCGGAAGGTCTGACCTTTGCCGAAGATGACTTCGGTATAGGCATGCGCCGAGCTCTGGTTCTCCCCGGAGAAGTTCAGATCAATATCCGGCTCCTTGTCGCCCTTAAAGCCGAGGAAGGTCTCAAACGGAATGTCAAAACCATCCTTTTTGAGCTTTGCGCCGCAGTGCGGGCAGACCTGATCCGGCATGTCGCAGCCCGCCGTACCTGCATACTGTTTTGGAATTTCCGAGTCAAAATCCGAATACTGGCAGTTCGGACAGACATAGTGCGGCGGGAGCGGATTTACCTCGGTGATGCCTGCCGTATAGGCGACAAAGGAGGAACCGACCGAGCCGCGGGAGCCGACCAGATAACCCTCTTCGTTCGAGTGCTTCACGAGCTCCTGCGCGATAATGTACATGACGGCAAAGCCGTTTTTAATAATGGAGCTCAGTTCCTTTTCGAGCCGATTTTTGACGATGTCGGGGAGCGGATTGCCATACTGCGCATAGGCCTTGCCATAGCAGAGTTCTGTGAGCTTCTCGTCTGAGCGGTCAATGACCGGCGGGCACTTGTCCGGGCGCACCGGCGAGATGCGCTCCACCATGCGCGCAATCTTCTGCGTGTTTTTAATAACTACGTCCTCGCACTTCTCCGGGCCAAGATAAGAGAACTCTTTTAGCATCTCCTCAGTCGTCCGGAAATAGAGGGGCGGCTGTTTGTCGGCGTCGTCATACTTGTTGCCAAAGAAAATCATGCGCCGGTAAATCTCATCTTCCGGATTCAGGAAGTGAACATCACAGGTCGCGACGACAGGTTTCTGGAGCGCATCGCCGATCGCCACAATGCGGCGGTTTAAGTTTCGGAGATCTTCCTCGGTATCCGGCGCATAGCGGTCGCTCTCAAGCATGAAGAGATTGTTTGCAATCGGCTGAATCTCGAGATAGTCATAAAAGCCCGCAATCCGGTTCACTTCTTCCTCCGGCGCATCGCGGAGCAAGGCCTGGTAGAGCTCGCCGGCCGCACAGGCAGAGCCGATGACCAGTCCCTCGCGGTACCGCTGCAGCTCGCTCTTTGGAATCCGCGGGCGCTTTTGGAAGTATTTGAGGTGTGAATCCGAGATCAGACGGTATAGATTCACGCGCCCCAGTTCGTTCTTTGCGAGAATGATCACATGATAGCTGTTCATTTTCTTGATCAGCGCCTCCGAGCTCTCGCCGAGCGCTGCGACCTCGGTGAGATGGTGCGCGCCTTTTTCCTCGAGCATCTCAACGAACTTCTGAAAGATACCCGCGGTGCACTCGGCGTCATTGACCGCGCGGTGATGATTTTCGAGCGACACGCCGAGCGCCTTGGCGACTGTGTCGAGCTTATAGCGGTTCAGTTTTGGCAACAGAACATGCGCGAGGCTCACGGTGTCGAGAATGGTCGGCGCATAGGAAAAGCCCTGAGAACGCGCATTCTCGCGGATAAAGCTCGTGTCAAATGCCGCATTGTGTGCGACTACCGCAGCGTCCCCGCAGAAGGCGAGAAAGTCGGGGAGCACCGTCTCAATGGTCGGCGCTGTCCGCACCATCGCGTCGTTGATGCCGGTCAGCTGCTCAATGCGGTAAGGAATTGGCAACTCCGGATTCACGAACTGTGAAAACCGATCCACAATTTTGCCGCCCTCCATTTTCACTGCGCCAATCTCAATAATCCGGTTCTTTCGCGGTGAGAACCCGGTAGTCTCAATGTCAAAAACCACAAAGGTATCGTCAAGCGTCTTGTCGCCTGGCGCAATCACAAGCTCTTTTAAGTCGTCGACCAGATAGCCCTCAACGCCGTAGATGATTTTCGGATTGTTCTCCTGGTCGCCGGAGACCGCATGCCAGGCTTCTGGAAACGCCTGCAGGTTGCCGTGGTCCGTGATAGCAACTGCCTCCATGCCCCAGCGCTTCACCTGCCTGATGATATCCTTCGCGCTGCTCACAGCGTCGAGATCGCTCATCTTTGTGTGGCAGTGGAGCTCCACGCGCTTTTCTCTCGCATGGTCTTCGCGCTTTGATTCCTCAAAGGGCTCTGCCTTCTTCATGCCGCGGACCGAGCCGAGAATCAGCTCGCCGTCCCGGCTGTCAATCGTCGTCGCGCCGCGAATCCGCAGAAAAGCGCCGACTTTCAGCTCTGCCTTCAGGCGGTCCAGCTCCTCGCTCTCACCGCGCACAAAAAGTTTGACCGCAATCGAATCGGTATAGTCTGTGATCGAAAAGACAAAGAGCGTGCTGCCGCTCTTCTCGATAAAGTGGGTGTCAAGCTCAAAAATTTTGCCGTGAATCGTGATCTCGCCGCCGACTTCGGTGACATCCGAGAGCGCCGTGAACACATCCTCAAAATCCCTGCCGTAGAGCACATCGGGATTTTCCGATCGACGGAGAGAGCGCGAGAACTCGTGCCGCTCGCCGCGAAACCGATCCCTTGCAAAAGAGCCTTGGTTCTCTTTGCCTGCGGCGCTGTGATGTGCATGGTCTGACTTCTCACTGCCCTTTGCATTGCCCTGCGGCGCTGCCGACGCACTCTCATGGCCACCCGGTAAGATCGCTGCCGCACTGCCCGCCTCGTCTGCAAGGAAAAAGCCCTCGTCTTCCTGCTCCTTTTTCCGCACAACAAGAGCCTCCGCCGGCGCTTCGGCGAGCTGTTTTTTCTCATACGGCACAAAGTTCGGCCGGAATTCCATTTTCATGCCGCAGCGTCCCTGAAAGACCTCGTCCTCCAGATAGCGCTTCAAGGCAGGAATCACATGACGATTTAAGGCCATATCCTCGACATTGCAGACCAGGACATCGGGCGCTGGAAAGCGCACCTTGCCCTGCTCAAGAATTCTGGCTGCGAGCAACGAACGTTTCCTCAGTTCCTCAAGGAGGCTCTCCCGATAAGCCTGAAAGAGCTGCTCCAGCGAAAAATCACCGCTGAGCTGAAAGCGCTCGCGCACTTCAACCGCAATCTTCCGTTTGCCAAAGAGCTGCTCCCGCAGCTCCTCTGCGAGCATCTGAAAGGCACTGCGCTCCGCAAAACTGCGCGACACCACACAGACAGTAAGCCGGGACATATCATCCGATACCACAACCCGCTCCACAAGCAAGCAGGCGACAAGCGCTTCTCTTGCCGCTGTCGCCTGAAAATTCGGAAATACTTCAGAAAATGTCTTCATCGCCGCTCCGCTCTGACGCGCTGTAATTCTTCCTCAAGTGCCGGGAGCAGTTCTGCTTCGGGCATAGTTCGTATCACCTCACCGTGCCGAATCAGAACGCCCGCGCCCTTGCCGCCTGCCACGCCAAAATCGGCCTCACGCGCCTCACCCGGACCGTTCACAACGCAGCCCATCACAGCGACCTCGATGGGGTCCTCCATCCCGCGCAGACGCTCCTCGACCTTCTCCGCGATCTCCACGAGGTTGATGCTCGTGCGCCCACAGGTCGGACACGCAACGAGCGTCGGACCGTACTCCTTAAGCCCGAGTGCCTTCAAGATTTCATTCGCCGTACGCACCTCGACCACGGGATCGCCCGTGAGCGAGATGCGAATGGTGTCGCCGATGCCCTCCGCGAGCAGCGCACCGACACCGACCGCAGACTTGATGATCCCTGTGCCTGCCGTGCCTGCCTCCGTAATGCCGAGATGCAGCGGGTAGTCGACACGCTCGCTCATGAGGCGGTACGCTGCGAGCGTCAGCGGCACATCGTGTGCCTTGAGCGAAATCTTCATGTCATAGAAGTCCAACTCCTCGAGCACACGCACATGCTCCATCGCAGACTCGACCAGTGCCTCTGCCGTAACGCCGCCATACTTCATGAGCAGCTTGTGGTCAAGCGAGCCGGCATTGACCCCAATGCGGATGGGGATACCACCCGCGCGTGCCGCCGCAACCACCTTCTTCACGCGCTCCGTCCCACCGATGTTGCCGGGATTGATGCGCAGTGCCGCGACGCCCTGCGCCATCGCCTCAAGTGCGAGCTTGTAGTCAAAGTGGATGTCTGCAACGAGCGGCGTCTTTACCTGCTGCACGATATTGCCGAGATTCTTCGCTGCCTCCATGTCAGGCACGGCGACGCGCACGATGTCGCAGCCTGCCGCTGCAAGCTCACGAATCTGCTGCACCGTCGCCTCCGTGTCCGTTGTCTTCGTATTGCACATGGACTGCACCGAGATCGGAGCGCCGCCCCCGATGGGGATATTTCCTATGTTAATCTGCCGCGTTCTGCGACGTTCATAGCTTGCCATAGCGAAGGTCAACCTCCTGCAAAGATACGTACAACGTCATTCTTCATCGCAAGCAGCATGAGCAGCACAATGAGCCCCACGCCCGCGTTCTGGATGTAGTGCATGACCTTCGGGCTGAGCGGCTTACCGCGCACCGCTTCGACACAGAGTGTCAGGAAATGCCCGCCGTCCAGTGCCGGCACCGGCAGGAGGTTGATGATCGCGAGGTTGAGACTGAGAAGCGCAGCAAAGTTCAGAAGCGGTACCATGCCCATCTCCGCAACCTCGCCCGCCATCTGCGCCACACCGATCGGCCCCGCGAGCTCTGAACCGGAGAGTTCGAGAATGATGCGATAAAGCGCGTCAAGCATCATGACAATGATCATCGCCGTCCGCTCGAACGCCATGGAGATCGACTGGAAGAATCCCGGGTATGTGCTCTCATACGCGTTCACAATGCCGATGACACCGCGATCGTGCGCCGCATCATAATGCGGTGTCACGCTGACCGTCAGTTCCCGTCCCGCGCGATCTACCTGCATGGTCATCGG
>CALLVJ010000357.1 GCA_938010625.1 uncultured Stomatobaculum sp.
AGATCCTGCAGGAGGGCATCAACGAGGCCGGTGCGTTCTGCTCCTGGATTGCCGCAGCCACGTCGTACTCCACCAGCAACGTCATCATGCTGCCGTTCTTCTTCCTCGGAATGTATGAGAAGGACGGGCAGCCGCTTGAGAAGATTGCAAAGCAGTTCATCGAGGCCAAGTTTGTAAGGCCTAAAGTTCGTCCCTACCGCACCAATAACTACTACGCAGCACTGATCCGTCAGGCGGAGGTTGAGGGGGAGATCAAGCGTGTTTTGCAGGCTACATCCGGTGCTGCGAAGAAGAAACCTGAAAGGAGGTAAATGCCTTTGTTTACGATGAGAAATCCGTTCCGAAAAACGGGGAAAAGAGAGCTGAATCTACCGAAGAACTTGAGTAAGGCGCAGGAAAAAGAGATTCTGCAGATTATCAGGAAAGCGAGAAGCGATGACGGAATCCCCCGCAGCGCCCAGGATTCAATTCCGTTTCAGCGCATGTTTCCGGACGGAATCTGCAGGGTAACGGAGCGCTACTATACCCTGACCATTCAGTATCAGGATATCAACTACCAGCTGGCACAGCAGGAGGACAAGACCGCAATCTTCGAAGAGTGGTGTGCCTTCCTGAACTCTTTTGACAGCTCGATTCACTTTGAACTGTCCTTTATGAATATGGCAACGACGCGGAAAGCTTTGAGAAAAAGGTTCGCATTCCCTACCGGAATGATCACTTTAACGGCATTCGAAACGAGTACAGCCAGATGCTTAAGACCCAGCTTGCGCAGGGCAATAACGGTCTGACAAAGACCAAGTATATTACGTTCGGGATCGAAGCGGATTCCATGCGCGAGGCTAAGCCAAGGCTTCAACATGTACAGACGGACATGATGAATAACTTAAAGCGCCTCGGTGTTTCCGCCAGGGTATTAAACGGCAGGGAGCGCCTGCAGCTGATACATGCCATGTTTCACATGGGCGACCATGACCGCTTCTTTTTTGACTGGAGCTGGCTTGCTGGCTCTGGACTCTCCGTGAAGGATTTTATCGCGCCCACCTCGTTCTCCTTCCCCGGCAGCAGGACTTTTACGATGGGGGATTTAAAGGGAGCCATGAGCTATCTGCAAATCACGGCATCGGACCTCTCGGATCAGATGCTGAAGGATTTTCTGGACATGGAGTCCAGTCAGATTGTAACGATGCATGTTCAGTCGGTGAATCAGACAACTGCCATCAAACAGATTAAGCACACCATCACGGAGCTTGATCGAAGCAAAATCGAAGAGCAGAAAAAGGCCGTCCGTTCCGGGTATGACATGGACATCATCCCTTCGGATCTTGCAACCTACGGAAAGGACGCGAAGGCACTCTTAGAGGAGCTGCAGTCGCAGAACGAGCGTATGTTCCTGATTACCTTCCTGATTATGAATACCGGCAAGACCGATCAGGAGCTGGAAAACAATGTGTTTCAGGCATCTTCGATTGCGCAGAAGCATAATTGCAATCTTCGGAGACTCGACTTCCAGCAGGAACAGGGGCTCATGAGCAGCCTCCCGCTGGCAAATAATCTCATCGAAATCCAGCGTGCGCTGACCACAAGTTCAACGGCAATCTTTGTTCCCTTCACCACACAGGAGCTGTTTCAGACAGGAAGCGAGGCGCTTTACTACGGCCTGAATGCGCTGTCCAACAACCTGATCATGGTGGACCGGAAGAAACTGAAGAATCCGAACGGCTTGATTCTCGGGACACCCGGTTCCGGCAAGTCTTTCTCGGCAAAGAGAGAGATTGCCAATGCCTTTCTGGTAACAGATGACGACCTGATTATCTGTGATCCGGAGGCCGAGTATACGGCTCTGGCCAACTGCATGGAAGGGCAGGTCGTCAAAATCAGTCCGACCAGCACGCAGTATATCAATCCCATGGACATCAACGATTCCTACAGCGAAGAGGACAACCCTCTGGCACTCAAGGCAGACTTTATCCTGTCCCTCTGCGAGCTGGTTGTAGGCGGCAAGGATGGCCTGCAGCCGATTGAGAAGACCGTGATTGACCGTTGTGTCCATCAGATCTACCGGCACTATTTTGAGGATCCGAAGCCGGAAAATATGCCCCTTCTGGAAGACCTGTACAATGCCCTCTTAAAGCAGGAGGAAACAGAGGCAAAGCGAGTGGCGGCAGCGCTTGAAATCTATGTGAAGGGCTCTCTCAATCTCTTCAACCACAGAACCAATGTGGACATTCAGAATCGCTTTGTCTGCTATGACATCAAGGAACTCGGCAAGCAGCTGAAAAAGCTTGGAATGCTGATTGTGCAGGATCAGGTCTGGGGACGTGTCACGGCCAATCGTTCCGCAGGAAAGACCACCCGCTACTATATGGACGAGTTTCACCTTCTTCTCAAGGAGGAGCAGACAGCATCCTATTCCGTAGAAATCTGGAAGCGCTTCCGCAAATGGGGCGGCATTCCGACCGGCATCACCCAGAACGTAAAGGATCTCTTATCCAGCCGCGAGGTAGAGAACATCTTCGAAAACTCCGACTTCGTATATATGCTGAATCAGGCTGCCGGTGACCGGCAGATTCTGGCGCAGCAGCTGAATATCTCTCCGCATCAGTTGTCCTATGTGACGCACTCCGGCGAGGGCGAAGGGCTCTTATTCTACGGCAACGTCATTCTCCCCTTCGTGGACCATTTTCCGACGGATCTTCAGCTGTATAAGATCATGACGACCAAGTTATCCGAGGTGCAGGCGGCAGAGCATGAAAACGAGCGAATGGGCGAAAAAGGGCTTGCGGACGGTATGGGGAGTGCAAAGCACTTACCGAAGCAGCGGACAAAGGAGGCGTAAATCATGGCAAGGAAAGCGCCTCGTCTCCGGTTTACCGAGGAAGAACTCGCAAATCCCAAAGTAAGGAAGACGGCATATAAAGCCGAGAGAGTTGCAGATAAGGCTGAGCGTGCAGCAAAGAAGATCCGGAAGAAACGGAATCCGATATCTGATACGGCTACGCGGCGAAGGACAAAGCTTAGCTTTCAGAAACAAGGCGGTAAGACAGCACATTCTGTAACGACTACGGTTTCCAGGAAACTTCACAGCCAAGTGGCAAAGAACAATCAGGACAATAATACGGCAGTGGAGGCGGCAAACACAGCTGCGGAGGCCACGGAGACCGGTTTTCACACTGTCGATCATGCTGTCTACAGCAAGAAGCTGAAGGCTTATCAAAAAGCCGCAGAGCTACAGGCAAAGGCAGACACGGCAAATGTAGAGGCAATCTTTCAGCAGCGTATGGCGGAACATCCGGAGGCGTTTTCCAATCCGATTTCCCGCATGAAGCAGAAGCAAGCAATCCGGCGGGAATATGCTGCCGCAAGGCGTGCGGAACAGGCAGCGGCAAAAGGCGGATCAGCTACAAAGGAAGGCGTGACCGAGGTAAAATCCATTGCCCAGAGACTTTCGGAGCTGAAAGATAAAGGGATTGAATATGTCGCGGAGCATCCGCAAATGATTCTAACAATTGCCGGACTGGCCCTGCTCATTATGGCCTTATCATCCGCGTTGTCTTCCTGTTCGGCCTTTCTGCCGAGCGGCTTCGGCGCAGTGGTAGCGACGACATTCACCGCAAAGGATGGGGATATCATCGGGGCCAATGAAGACTATAAGGCGCTTGAGGCTGATTTGCAGAGGCAGATTGATTCTATCCGGGCAACGCATCCGGGATACGACGAATACAACTTTCACCTGGATGAAATCGGCCATGATCCCTATCAGCTCGCGGCGTATCTGACCACGCAGTTCGAGGACTACACGAGGGCAGAGGTGCAGGACACGTTACGGAGACTCTTTCATCTGCAGTATGTACTGGACATCGAGGAGGTGGTGGAAACGCGAACCAGAACCGAAACACATACCAGCACAAGTACGGATCCTGTCACCGGAGAGACATCGGAAGACAGCGAAGAGGTCGAGGTTGAGTATGAGTACTACATCCTCAACGTTACGTTGACCAACAAAAACCTCGGGCATGTCATCACAGAGTCCGGAGGGATGACGGAAAAACAGGCGGAGCGCTATGGAATCCTGCTGCTGACCAAGGGAAATAAGGCGAAGCTATTCGAGGATGAGGCCTTTGTTTCTGCCGGAAGCGACTACCTTCACTATGACATTCCCGGTGAGGCGCTGACGGATGAGCGCTTCCGGAACATGGTCAATGAAGCGGAAAAGTACCTGGGGTATCCCTATGTGTGGGGCGGGTCATCGCCTTCGACAAGCTTCGACTGTTCCGGGTTTGTGAGTTGGGTCATCAATCACTGCGGCAACGGCTGGAATGTGGGAAGACTTACGGCAAATGGGCTAAAGAACTACTGCCAGACTATCCGGACAAGTGAAGCAAAGCCCGGAGATCTGGTCTTTTTCCGTGGCACCTATAACACTTCGGGAGCCAGCCATGTCGGTATTTATGTCGGAAACGGGATGATGATTCACTGCGGAAATCCAATCTCGTATGCATCTATCAATACGCCCTACTGGCAGAGGCATTTCTACTGCTTCGGACGTCTGCCGTAATAAGGAGGAACACAATGACAAAGCTTGAGAAAATCGGTGCTGATTTGAAGCGTGCCCGCGCCAAACAGGCCGTGTGGATGCAGCGCGTCAAGGAACTGGAGAGTCGCTATCGCGAAGAGGAGAACAGCGTGATTCATACAATGGTTCACGCGGCGAATCTGACGCCCGAGCAGCTTGCAAAGGTGATTGCCTTGGCAGGGCAAGGTATGGTTGGCGTCTACCCTGCGGAGACCGCCGAAGCGACCGACAACAAGGAACAGGAGGAGGATGAAAATGCGTATTAAGAGACTGATGGCAGGCTTTATGGCCGGAGTATTCCTGTGCGGAAGCAGTTCCATGACCTGCTTTGCCTTTGGCACAGAGGCAGATAGCTCTACTGTGAGTACAGATACCGCCGCAGCGGAAGCGTCCACGGAGGCAGAAACGCTTTCTGAAGATGATACCCGTCCGCTGACACCAAATGGAAATCTGACACTGGTCGATGACATCGGGTCGCAGGCAGGACAGGGAAGGCAGTTCATCACCCTGGTAACCAAGTCCGGCAACTACTTTTATCTGATCATCGACCGCAATGACAAGGGAGAGGAAAACGTGCACTTCCTGAACATGGTGGATGAGGAGGATCTGTTTGCCCTGATGGATGAGAAGCAGGTTGCCGACTATAAGGCAGCCCAGAACGAAAAAGATGATGCAGCGGCAGCTACCGTTGCGACGCCTTCTGTGTCCGGTGCAGTGCAGGATTCTGCGCAGGATCCCAAAGTGAAGGAAAAGAAACCCGTCCATCCCCTTCCTCTGGTCGGTACCGTCATTGTGCTGGCTGCCGGTGCCATCGGATACCTCTACTTGCAGTCGAAGAAAAAGCAGACCGCTGCGCTGAGACCGGATCCGGATGCCGATTATGTGGATGAGGATGACGAAGAGGCCTATGAATTCCCGGAGGATGACGAGACTGACGAGGAGGAAGGCCCGGAGGAGTCGGAAGTTGAAAGCAGCGAGGATGAGGATCAGGCGTAAGGAGAGGTTCACGAAAGGAGAGTCTTGCATGAAAAAGAATAAGTGTAAAGCACACGTAACGGAACTGACGGTGGAAGAGCTTCGCGAGCGCTTGGAAGCGCTGAAGGATGACAAGTTCATTCTTACCATTTCCCTGCAAAAAGGAGGTGATGACGGTGACGAAAAAGCCTGATATCTACGAAGCGGACAGGGACGGCTTTCAGCTGGAGCAGGTCGGAATTCGTCTGGTCAAGGAGCGGTCGCTGTATTCCGAGACAAAGATTGACTCTCCGGAAGCTGCGGTACAGCTTGTAGCGGACGCACTTCTCGACTATGATCGTGAGGTTTTTGGCCTTATCAATCTACAGGTTGACAACAGACCGATCAATTTAAATATTATCAGCATGGGCACGCTGAATTCTTCGCTGGTTCATCCGCGGGAAACATTGAAGTCGACCATTTTAAGCAATGCTTCGAATGTACTGCTGTTCCACAACCATCCCTCCGGCAAGCTGAAGCCCAGCAAGGAAGACATCTCCATTACAGACCAACTGGTGCAGGCCTTTAACATGATGGGGATCAAGGTGTTGGATCATGTCATTGTCGGGAATGCAACGAATTACTACTCGTTTCTTGAGCAAAGTACGCTTCCCCTGCCAAGGTCTTGCTATGCCACTTCTTTGGATCAACTGGATTTACGAAAACAGAAAGTGGCCGAGGCGGAATCGGTGGTAGCCAAGCTGAAAGAGACTGAGCATCCGCAGAAAAGAAAAAGGAGTAAGGCAAAACCGAAGGAACAGGAGTTATGAGGGGGAGACAAATATGAAACTCGTCATTGCCGAAAAGCCCTCTGTGGCGCAAGCCATCGTGCGGGCTTGCCAGGGTTCCCGGTGCAAACGGACGCTTTGAAGGATACCTTAGAAGGAACGCATTCGCCTGAAGGATTGCAAGAGCCAGCGAAGCGGAAAGAAGTACAATGCGAGTCTATTGTTCTTGGCAGAGGCCGACAGTAAAGCAGAGTTTAGGTTGGAATTTGGTGATACCCATGATGCCGGATGATACGAAGGCGGGAAGGAGACGCAATGGTATTTACAAAAGACGAGAAAACGCTGTTGATTCTCTACGGTGAGAAAAACAGAAGCGGAACACTCAAAAATCTGTTTCTCATGCGGGGACAGCTTCAAGCGGATGAGAAAGCGCTGTCAGGTCTGACAGATGCCGTAATCCGGAAACTTAGCGGCATGACCGATTCTGAATTTGATGGTCTGAATCTCTTAGGTGCGGTGAGGAGTAGCAATGCGGGAACGTAATCAGGAAATTCATGTGCTCCTTCTTCCGGAAGAGATGGAACGGATTAAGCAGAAGATGGCCGAGCTTGGAATCATCAACCGCAGTGCTTATGTGCGTAAGATGGCGCTGGACGGTTACTGTATCAACCTGGATCTGACGGACATGAAGGAAATGGTGTCCCTACTCCGACGCTGTAGCAATAACCTGAACCAGTATGCAAAGCGGGCAAATGAGACCGGATCCATTTACGCTGAGGACATCCGGGACTTGCAGGCGAGGCAGAGTGAAATCTGGGAAATCGCGAAGGAGATGCTGGCAAGACTTGCGACGATTCAGTGAGCGTCATAGATTAGCGGAGTGCTTCGTTGACATCCTTGCAATACGGGTTAGGGCATTATAAACTGACTGTAAAGCAGACAAGGAGGTAACGATATGTGGCTGATTAAACTCCCGTTCCGAATCATTGCACTCCCTATCATGGCAGTCGTTGGCGCGCTGTCAATCTTCTACAGACTCATTCTGGAGATTGGACTGCTTGCAATCGGGCTGATTTACGTTATCCTCGGTATCGGCCTTGTCAACTATCTGATTCAGCGAAATTGGCTGCAGGTAGGAATTATCCTCGGCATTGGAGCGATTGCTTTTGTAGGCTCCATGTTTGCCCAGGTACTTGCCACAGGTCTGGAGGCACTGAGCGGAAAACTTGTTGAATTTGTATTCACTTAAGTAGTCAAATAAAGTCGAGGCCCGAGAACAGAAATGTTCCCGGGTCTTTTTCTTTTGCGAATGATGCGGAAAGGAGTTACAGAGATGGCAGCCACACGACTCATTGCCCTTCATGCCAATAAGGGAAAGACCATTGCGCGAAGTCTCAGTGACCGGACGGACTATGCCAAGAATCCGGACAAGACCGAGAAAGGCGAGCTTGTCACCGGCTACCAATGTGATCCCTTTACCGTAGATGAAGAGTTCATGTTGACCAAACGGAAGTATGAGCAGATTACCGGCCGTCACCAGAGACGCGATGTGATTGCCTATCAGATTCGCCAGTCCTTTAAGCCCGGTGAAATCACGCCGGAGGAAGCGAACCGATTGGGTCGGGAGCTGGCACTTCGATTCACCAAAGGGAAGTTCGCTTTCATCGTTGCGACACACACGGACAGGGCACATATCCATAATCACATCGTGTTCAATTCGACTTCCCTTGACGGTACAAGGAAGTTTAAGAACTTCTGGTTTTCGGGCCTCGCACTGCAGCACTTAAGTGACCTTGTCTGCCTTGAAAACAGTTTGTCGGTGATTGAAGCGAAGCCAATCGGTGAGCGGGAAAAACGGACGGAATACCCCGCACGGACAAGCATCCGTGACATTATCTGCCGGGACATCGACCGGATACTTCAAAAGAAGCCGAAGGACTTTGAGACAGTTCTCTTTCAGCTACAGCAACTTGGCTATGAAATCAAGCGGGGGAAACATGTTTCAGTCAAGGGCGGGAATCAGAAGCGCTTTGTCCGCTTATCCTCGCTTCCGGAAGGATATAGAGAAGCAGAGATTTGTGCGGCACTCTCCGGTGAAGCAAAGCGTGAAGGTGGGCCACGCCCAAGGCCAGAACGCTCTTTCAATCTGCTCATCGATATTCAGAGCAAACTGCAGTCCAAAGGCAAAGGCTTCAAGCGATGGGCGACAGTCTACAACCTCAAACAGATGTCAAAGACACTGCTGTTTCTCCGTGACAACAAGATTGATAGTTTTGACCGGCTGAATGCTCTCGTTGCAGAAAAGCAAGAGAAACGAGACCGCCTGCTCTGTGCAATTCAGGAGTCTGAGAAGCGACTGGCGGAAATCGCAACACTGAAAATGCAGATCATCAACTACTCAAAGACCCGACCAATCTACGAAGCATATCGGAAAGCCGGATACAGCAAGAGCTCCCTGGAGGCGCACCGGAAAGAAATTATGCTACACAAGGCGGCGAAAGCGGGCTTCGATGCGCTTGGCATAAAGAAACTGCCAAAGGTCAAAGAACTGAGCCTTGAATACGAACAGGTACTGGAGGCGAAAAAGGCAGCCTATGCCGAGTACCGACAGGTGAAAAAGGAAATGCAGGAATACTGGATTGCGCAGAGAAACATTGCATCTCTCTATGCCGCAGAGCGCGAAGCAGATGAAGAGAGACAGCGACAGGAAGAGAAGAAGCAGAGATGATTAGGAACTAGGGCAACAAAGAAACACATCATCGTCAGGTTCTGCTATCAAGCGTTCCGCAGGAACGCGTAGCCTCACGAAGTGAGTTCTTCTAAGGGCTTGGGAGTATCCCAACAAGTGGCGTATGAGGTCCGGATGGACGCTCATACACTGCTTGCAAATTAGCGAGGTGACAAAAATTTTGAGCAATAGGAGTAGATGATTGGATTGATTTACCGCTAAGTTTGGAGTATGTTTATTTTGATGCGTTATATTGTTTTATCAGACAAAATGGAGAACTTTATGGGTTATTTATCGATTAAACAGACATCTGAAAAATGGAGTCTCTCTGTCAGGTGGATCAATGATCTTTGCAAAGAAGGTCGTATTCCTGGAGCAGTGAAGATTGGTTCATACTGGGCTATTCCGGAAGATGCAGAAAAGCCTAAAGATGCAAGAATCAGGTCTGGAAGATATATAAAAGATCAAAATATTCCAGAATAAAATAGTCAGGACGACGATGTGATTTGCGATTACCTGAAACCGAAGTAGCTTCTGGATGATGTTCGACTTCTCTGCCGGCGGAACTTCGGCGTTGATGTCCGACATTTCAGGACTAAGTGATTTTGAATTAATCTGCTTCTTGGTAGTGAAGTAAGGAGGGATTCTTTTGTTAGGACTTCCGAAGTCAACAGAGTTTAATAAGCGCCTGCCAAAGCAGAAGTTCTATGAGAACCTTACGATTACACCTGCCTTGAAAAAGAGCTTTGTTGATGATATTCGGATTATCTACTGGCGCAACAAAATAGCTGCATCAACGATGAATCTTGCAGCGGGACAAACAGTAACCGAGATTGAGGTCTTTGAAATTCGCCTGAATACACAGACAGTGAATGAGGCTGTCCTGCGGAAAATAGACCGTGAAATTCCGTATCATATCCTGTTCCTTTTGGAATACGGCGGCAAGTATCAGGCTTGGATTGGATACAAGGAAGCTGTTACGGGAAACAATTCCTTTAAGGTTAATAGTTACTATCATTCCGATTGGTTGGTCGAGGACGAACTGCCAGTTAAAGCCTAGGGCTTGAACTTGAATGAGGTATATGAGAATTTTGTCCGTCAGCTTGCAGGCGATGTATTGCAACAGACAGAATGTGTTCAAGAGGCTCTGCAAGAGTCTGTTCAACGGAGTGAGCAGAAGGCTCAGCTCCAGAAGCAGATTGATAGCTTGCAGGCAAAGATACGCAAGGATAAGCAGCTGAATAAGCAGATGGAAATGAATACCCAGCTAAAGAAACTTCGGAAAGAATTGGAGGCGATGAAGTGATCCAAGAGTACCTTTTTACAAATGACAAATACAAAGCTGATCTGGAGAACTTAGTTATTCCAGAAAAAGTATTTAAAGAGGTCGAGGAGATTGAGGACAGTGAATGCTGGACACTCACTTTGAGTATTGATAGCGAAAGCGAGGAAGCTGCGAAGTTACTTGATCCTCTCAACATTCAAATTTGTGAGAAATACAACCCGACAGTTTTGTCTAATGAATGTTCGGGATACTTCAATAAGTCTTTATTCCCTATAGCGAATGAGTTTGAGCGAAAACTCAGAAAGCTCCTATATCTTGCAAGTTCGCTTCAGGGAGACAACGAATCGCATAAGGTGATTTCTGATCTTGAAGTAAAAGATTTGGGTGAGATATTTACCACACTCTTCTCTGATGTGAACTTCGTAAAGGGAGTAAAAGAGCTCGTCAATCAAAAAACATGGCGGTTTACGCGAACGGAACTTTTAGCTGCTATTGGGGAGCTTGAGGAAAACACCTTATGGGCTACTTTGCTTGGAAATAACCTTGTTAAGACGCTGTGCAAACGATTTGGTGAGTTGCGTACATATCGTAATGATGTGATGCACGCTCACAATATAGATTACAATACTTTTAAGACAGCACGAAATCTTTTCAAAAAAGTGAATTCAGAGCTTGATTCAGCTATCAGAAAGCTCATTGGTGCTAAGAAAGAAAACGAAGAGATTACGCCAGTGGATTTCAATAGTACTCTGAGTTCGGCATTGGCTGCAACGCAATCACAGGTGGATACAAGCAATTTATTTGCTACATCTGAAGCATTACGCGGTATTGTCTCAAGCCAGCCTATTATTAGCCAAGAAGTTTTAAATGCCCTGTCTGAAACTGGTCGATTTTCATTGGAAGAATACACTTTGAAAGCAGCGGGAATAGAAACGATTGCCAGTATTAGGGAAAATACTAAGCTACAGAGAGATATGATTACTTCAGCAACAAGAGCAGTGAGAGAGATTGAAAAACAGCTTACGACATATAAAATTGACATTCCTCCTGCTGTAAAAGAATTAAAGCAGAGACTGTCTGAAATGAATTTTGGGGTATCGCCTCATAGCGGTGAGACCAAACAGGATGATGAGGAGGAGAATTCTAATGGATAAGATGAGAATGGAATCTCTGGATATAACCGCTCAGAATGTGGAGCAGATTGGGGCAATGTTCCCTAATTGTGTAACCGAGACGGTCGACGAAAATGGAAAGCCTAAGAAGGCAATCAATTTTGACCTGCTCCGTCAGATGCTGTCTGATGAGGTAGTCGAAGGCGATGAAGCCTACGAGTTTACATGGGTTGGAAAGAAGGCTGCTATTGTAGAGGCCAACAAGCCCATTCGCAAAACACTGCGTCCTTGCCCGGAGGAGAGTGTAGATTGGGATACCACAGAGAACCTCTATATTGAGGGGGATAACCTGGAGGTTTTGAAGCTGCTTCAGGAAAGTTATCTTGGCAAGGTAAAGATGATCTACATTGATCCTCCATATAATACAGGCAGTGATTTCGTGTATGCAGACGATTTTATGCGTTCTCAAGATGAAGAAAATCGACAAATGGGAATGTATGATGAGGATGACAATCGATTTTTTAAGAATACCGATTCTAACGGAAGATTTCATTCCGATTGGTGCAGCATGATGTATTCAAGACTTATGCTTGCCAGAAACCTTCTGACTTCAGATGGGGTTATTTTTATCAGTATTGATGACAACGAGTATGCAACTTTGAAAGAATTGTGTGACGAGGTCTTTGGCAGTACTTCTTTTCTTGCCAATTTTGTTTGGAAACGGAGGTCTTCCTCTGCTCTTGATAAGAGTAAATGTTCAACGGATCATGAGTATGTTCTTGCTTATAAAATGCCAAACTTTAAGGCATTAAGAGGAATTGACAAGGATTACAAAGGTTATTCAAATCCTGATAATGATCTAAGAGGACCATGGACGACTGGTGATTTAACTGTGGGAATGACTGGAGATATGAGACCAAATCAGTTTTATGATTTGGTAGACCCCAAAACAGGTATTGTCTACAAACCTAACTATAACCGAGTTTGGTCATATATTCCTGAGTCAATGGAGCAGTTGATCAAAGAAGATCGAATTGTTTTTCCTTCGGACCCTTCAAAGAGACCTATGAAAAAAAGGTTTTTGTCTGAGCTTGATTCATCAACTAATCCACAATCTACATGGATGGATAATGTTGGAATGAATACAGAGTCTACACACCAAATGTACGAGCTGTTCGGAAACAACTTTTTCTCTTACACCAAGCCACTCTCTTTAATAAAGGCTTTGGTTCTCCAGGTTGCAGGTGAAGGAGATATTGTCTTAGACTTCTTTTCCGGATCTGCAACTACCGCTCATGCAGTAATGCAATTAAATTCAGAGGATGGAGCTAAAAGAAAGCATATTATGATTCAACTTCCAGAAAAAACCGAAGCTAACAGTGAGGCGTATAAGGCAGGGTACAAAAACATCTGTGAAATCGGTAAAGAAAGAATTCGGCGCGCAGGAAGCACATTTGATGCAGAAAAAGTAGATGTTGGTTTTAGAGTTTTCAAACTGGATGAGTCTAATATGACCGACATCTTCTATTCAGCTGATGAGTATAATCAGAATCTTCTTGCTATGCTTGAATCCAATGTAAAATCTGACCGTACTGATCTGGATCTCCTCTTTGGTTGCTTGTTGGAATGGGGACTACCACTGTCTCTGTCATACAACAGCGAGACTATTGAGGGCTGCACAGTTCATACCTATAACGACGGCGATTTGATTGCTTGCTTCAATGAAAATGTCCCTGACAGCGTGGTCAAGGAAATTGCTAAGCGTCAGCCGCTTCGTGCCGTATTCCGTGACAGCAGCTTTGCCAATAGCCCTGCCAAGATCAATGTGACTGAGATTTTCAAGCTGCTTGCTCCGGACACCAGAGTGAAAGTCATTTGATTGAAGGGACGATTATGGAAAAGGATAAGGGTTTAATTACGAAGCAACCAGAAAACCTCTCTCCTGAGATGACCGTACTCTGCCAGAATGCCATTGACCTGATTCAGTATGCCCGCAAAGTCGCTGCGAAGCAGGTTAATCTGGTACAGCTTATGACTTACTATTCCCTTGGTCGCTGGATCGTGGAAGAGCAGCAGCAAGGTGAAAATCGTGCGCAGTATGGCAAAAAAGTCATCAAAAATCTGTCTGCGGCGCTGGCAGAACAGTTTGGGCGAGGATTTTCTGCGGATACACTTGAAAATGCAAGAAAGTTTTATTTGAATTATCAGGAACGAATTTCCGAAACAGTGTTTCGGAAATTTGCTGTCGAGAAATCCGAAGCAGTGTTTCGGGAATTTGAGGAAAGCTCTCCGTTCGTTCTGTCATGGTCGCATTATTTGCAGTTAATGCGAATCAAAAACAATGATGAACGCAGATTCTATGAGATTGAAGCTGCCGCTTCGGGGTGGAGTATCCGCGTTTTACAGCGCCAGTTTAATTCCAGCTTGTATGAACGTTTGGCGCTGAGTCGAGAGAAGGACGAAGTGATGCGTCTTGCCTCGGAGGGGCTGGTTATCACTAAACCTGCCGATATTGTAAAGCAACCGACTGTCCTGGAATTCTTGGGATTAGAAGAAAAAGCGGCTTACTCTGAGACTGATTTGGAAACCGCCTTGATTGATAAGTTGCAGAATTTTTTGCTGGAGCTTGGCAAGGGCTATCTATTTGAAGCTCGTCAGAAGCGGTTCACGCTAAACGAGGACAACTACTATGTGGATTTGGTTTTCTATAACCGTCTGCTCCGATGCTATGTCCTGATTGACCTGAAAATAGATAAACTCACTCATCAGGATTTAGGTCAGATGCAGATGTATGTCAACTACTATGACCGTTATCAGAAGTTGCCGGATGAAAATCCGACGATTGGCATTCTGCTGTGCAAAGAAAAGAATGATGCTCTTGTAGAGATTACACTTCCGGAGAACAGCAATGTGTACGCTTCTGAATATAATCTCTATCTGCCGGATAAGAAGGAACTGCAAAAGAAACTGAAACAGTGGATAGAAGAAACCGGAGGAGAGGATGAATGAAACTTCAATTTAAGCACCAGAAGTTCCAGGCAGATGCGGCAAAGGCAGTTGTAGATGTCTTTGCTGGACAGCCTTATCTGACTCCGACTTACATGATGGACAGAGGCTCTGGTCATTATCAGACTACCTTGACTGAAGGGGAAGATTTCACCGGCTGGCGTAACCAGCCACTTGTGCCGGAATTGTCCAATCGCATTATCCTGGAACAAATTCAGAAAATACAAAGAAGCTACCAGATTGCACCTTCCCCGAAGTTGGAGGGTGAAGGTTACAATCTGACCATCGAGATGGAAACCGGTGTTGGTAAAACCTATACCTACATCAAGACCATGTTCGAGCTAAATAAACACTATGGTTGGAGCAAGTTCATTGTCGTCGTGCCGAGTATTGCGATTCGTGAGGGCGTTTATAAATCCTTTGAGGTTACGCAGGAACATTTTGCAGAAGAGTACGGAAAGAAGATTCGTTTCTTTATCTACAACTCTGCCCAGTTGACGGAGATCGACCGGTTTGCATCCGATAGCTCCATCAATGTAATGATTATCAATTCCCAGGCATTCAATGCCAAGGGAAAAGATGCGCGTCGTATCTACATGAAGCTGGATGAGTTCCGCTCCCGTCGTCCTATCGACATTATTGCAAGGACCAATCCGGTTCTTATTATAGATGAGCCGCAGTCTGTCGAAGGCAAGCAGACAAAGGAGCGCTTGCGTGAGTTTCACCCCCTGCTGACCTTGCGCTATTCTGCCACCCATAAGTCTGACAGTATCTATAACATGGTCTATCGCCTGGATGCGATGGAAGCCTACAATAAGCGCCTGGTTAAGAAGATTGCTGTCAAAGGTATTACGGAATCCGGCAGTACAGCGACGGAAAGCTATGTCTATTTGCAGAGCATTAATCTGTCTAAGGCTGATCCGACTGCAACCATTCAGTTTGACGTTAAGGGTGCTACTGGGGTTCGGAAAGTCACAAAGATTGTTGGAATTGGATTCAATCTCTACGATCAGTCCAATGGCATGGAAGAATACCGCAACAACTTTGTAGTCAAGGCGATTGACGGCCGTGATGATTCTGTAGAGTTCCTGAACGGTATCAAAATCTATTCTGGCGATGTAATCGGTAAAGTCAGCGAGGAGCAGCTGCGCCGCATCCAGATTCGTGAAACGATTTTGTCTCACATTGAAAGAGAGCGGCAGTTGTACTACAAGGGCATCAAAGTTCTTTCTCTGTTCTTTATTGATGAAGTTGAACATTATAGGAAGTATGATTCAGCTGGTGAGCCATTCAACGGTATCTTTGCAGATATATTCGAGGAAGAATACCGGGACATCGTGGAAAATCTGCAAATGGGTATAGGAGAAGATGCGTATTTCCATTACCTGGCCTCTATCTTTGCGGAATCTACCCACTCCGGTTACTTCTCCATTGATAAAAAGGGCAAGATGGTCAACAGTAAGGTCGGACGCAAGGAAACCACTTCGGACGATGTGGATGCCTATGACCTGATTATGAAAAACAAGGAGCTTCTTCTGGATAGAGACCCGAAGCGCTCTCCGGTTCGTTTTATTTGAAGCTTTTGGCTTTAGCCTGCTGAGCATGGTTCGCTTGCAAAGCAAGTGAACCGTTGCGAAGCAAAAATCCACCCGCTATGCGGGTGGAGACAAATCGTTTAACAAAGAAATCACCTTTCCGTACAATAGAGGTGTCCAAGCCACTACTGAGAAAGGAAAGGTGATTTCATGCCAAAGGCTAATAGTGCTGCACATACCAAATGGCTGTGCAAGTACCATATCGTCTTTACGCCAAAGTATAGACGAAAAATAATCTACAATCAATACAAGAAGGATTTGGCTCAAATCCTGCATGATCTTTGCGCATACAAAGGCGTAGAGATTATAGAAGGACATTTGATGCCAGATCATGTGCACATGCTAGTGAGCATACCGCCAAAGATTAGTGTGTCGTCTTTCATGGGATACCTGAAAGGGAAAAGCTCGCTGATGATGTTCGATCGGCATGCGAATCTGAAGTATAAGTTTGGGAACAGGCACTTTTGGGCAGAGGGATACTATGTAAGTACTGTGGGATTGAATGATGCGACGGTAAGAAAGTATATCCAAGACCAAGAGAGGGCCGATATCCTCCAAGACAAGATGAGTGTGAAGGAGTACGAGGATCCGTTCGGGGCGAAGCCTGGAACGGATCAAAGGTGATTGAGCTAATAGTTGCCCCTTTAGGGGCAGCCAGGTGATAAAAGCAAGGTGGCTTGAACGGAGCTCCCAGGAAGCAAAAGCTTCCTGGGAGGCACAAAGAGAAAGCCAGCGCCTTTAGACGCTGGCTAGTAACGCGGGCTTATAGCCCGCATCCCGAACCACCCGTTTTACGGGTGGGGGCGATTTCTTATTTCTTATCAATCTGTTTCTATGAAAGACACGATAGCAAGAAGGAAATCCGATAGTGGAAAAAATGCTTTAAAAATG
>CALLVJ010000358.1 GCA_938010625.1 uncultured Stomatobaculum sp.
GGCGGTACAGGTGGCTTGTCCTGTCAGGAAAGATCTTGTATACTTATAATAAAAGAAATAATTCATGCTGTTTGTACAGAAGGAGGTCTCAGATGAAGCCAAGAAAGATGCTTTTGTCGGCGCTGACACTGGTTCTGCTGTCAGCATTTTCCGCTGTGTCGGTTGCAGCAGCTTCCAAACAGAAGATCAGTAGCGTGCGCCTCAATGTGAAGAACCGGATTGACGCGGGATGGCGTTGTACTGGGTGAACCGTCAAAGGGCGAGCTGGGCGTCTGGGTCAACGCGGATTCCTATCAGCTCGAGAGTGTGCGCGTGACCGGCGGCAGTGGTGACAATCTGCCGGTGGACACGGTAATCAGCGTAGAGGCGGTGCTCCGGACGACAGACAGCGACAGAAGTTTTGTGCAAAATTTCAGCGAGGATAATGTGCACCTCTCGGACAATGGGGTCAAAGTGACGGAGCTTCGCCGCAGCAAAACGCGCCTCATCGTGGGGCTTCGCTTCCCGGGCATAAGGGGAGATTTCGCAGAGCCGGAAGAGGTCAGTTGGAAAAAGGGAGCGCTCGGACAGGCGAGCTGGCGTGAGCCCTCGAATACGAGTGGAAGCTATGAACTCGTGCTGCGGCGCGGCAATGACATTGTGAAGCGCGTCTTCGGTGTGACGGGCAACAGCTATAACTTCTATCCATACATGACGAGGAGCGGCAATTACAGCTTCCGGATTCGCACTGAGGCAAAGGGCGGCGGCAAAAGCTCAGGTTTTGCAGAGTCAGAATTTCAGAAGGTCAATGCAGCACAGGTCTCGAATGGTCAGGGCGCAGTCTGGGATCAGACTGGCAGGGGCGGAGATGGCAGCAGCATTGAAAAGGCGGGCTGGATTCAGAATGGCGGCGCATGGATGTACCGCTTCCCGGACGGCAGCTTTAAGAAAGACGGCTTTGAGAAGATTGAGGGCAAGTGGTATTATTTCAGTTCTGAGGGGAAGATGCTGACAGGCTGGGCGCGTGCTATTTCCGGCTGGTATTACTTCGCGAAGAGCGGAGAAATGCTGACAGGCTGGCAGGATGTGAACGGCAAAATGTACTATCTGAACCCGGATTCGGATTCGGTAACTTACGGTAAGATGGCGGCGAATGAGCTGATTGTCGATGGCAGCAAATGTTACTATGCGCTCGCTGACGGACAGAGAGCCAAAGGCTGGGTGCAGCTTGGCAATCACTGGTCTTACTTCTATCCGGAGAGCGGAGAAATGGCGCGGAATACGACGGTTGACACCTTCTATGTGGATGCGGATGGCGCGTGGCGGCATTAAGGCAGGCAAGAAAAAAAGAAGCGCAACTGCGCTTCTTTTTTTCTTGCCTTGACAAAAGCGAACGACTGTATTACCACTCGTGGACTTTAATCATGCGGCCTTCATCATCCACATCATAATTCAGGACTTTGGTATTTCGCGCGAGCGCGCCCGTCTCCGGATAAAAATAATACCAGTCTCCGTCGATTTTATCCCAGCCGGAATTTCTGACGCCTTTTTTGAAGTAGTAGAAATTTCCGTCTTTGTCCTGCACCCAGCCGGTGATTGTTCTGCCGTCCTTACCCGTGACAGCGACACCTTGCTCTGTTTTGGTGAGAACATAGCTGTTTGCATCAACGAGCGTATGCGCCGCAAATGCGGGAACTGCCTGTGACATGGAAAGGACCAGTGCGAACAGCAATGCAATCCGCACCCCTTTTTTCTTCATGGTCGAATCCTCCTTTCCCCCTTTGTCAAATCAATTATAACAGATTTTTTTTTCGTGAAAAGCGGCTTAGGAGAGCTGTAAACATATTGTAAGGATTTCTTCTGCTTTGTGCGTGAAAGGGCGGATTCTATGCAGTGTATGCGCTTTGTGGTATACTGAAAAACAAGTGTCAATCAAACGTTGCAAGCCGGAGGGGA
>CALLVJ010000359.1 GCA_938010625.1 uncultured Stomatobaculum sp.
CTTTCAGTATACAACATAAGCCTGAAATTACAACTTTAACTTGCCCGCATCAAGCTGCGCATGGCGCAAGAGCAAATTTTTCCTGTGTGCGCTATGAGGCAACTGCTCAGGCGACATTCACCTGAAATCCGATATTTCTCCTTTCGCTTTTTTTCAGTCCGCTCGGGTTCCGGAAATCTTCTGGCAGCAGTGTATATGTGTGCGTCATGGCTTGCTCCATTCCGTCCGGATACACGCGCAGGGCATAGGCGCGGATTGCCTTTTCGACAAGGTTTCTGCAGTAGCGCCCGTTCCCATAGACTGCCTGCCTCACAACCGGCTCAACCAGCTTCCGGATCACTTCCCGCGTTGCGGGCAAAAGTTGAAAACCCTGCTGCTCTGCCAGAAGTGTAGCGATCTGCACCAGCTCATCGGCGGAATAGTCCTCGAACTGGAACTGAAAAGGAACGCGCGAGCCAAGCCCGGGGTTGCTGGCCAGAAACTCACGCATTGGCTCTGTATAACCGGCAAACACCACAACGGTGTCTTCCCGACGGTTTTCCATCTCCTGCACAACAGTATTGATGGCTTCTTCGCCATATCCGCCGCAGTAGGAATCCAGAAGAGAATACGCCTCGTCAATAAAGAGCAGCTTTCCCTCTGCTTTTTCAAACATCGCCCGAACCTTCTCGGCAGTCTGTCCCAGATAGCTGCCCACAAGCTGCGATCGTCCGACCTCAACCACCTCAGGGCTCTTCAAAATGTCAAGCTCATACAGGACACCTGCGAGAATCCGCGCAACTGTGGTCTTTGCGGTTCCCGGATTCCCACAGAAGGCCATATTGAGTGCCATACTAATTTCCTTCTTCCCATGCGCGCGGAGATCCTGCTGCAATCTGGAAAAAGCGACCAGCTCTCTGACCTGCTCTTTGACAGACGCAAGTCCAATCAGTGCGTCCAGTTTCTCCCTGTAATCTACTTCCCAGCTCTTTTGTTCCGTCTCTGTGGCTTCCCATGCCATCAGTTCCCTGAGCTTATCCTGAATTTCGAAGACAGACTTGCGCCCCATGTTGCGGATTTTCAGAAGCTCCTCTTCGCTGAGCTTCTTCAGCTCCGCAATGGTTGTGATCCCGGCTCTTTTCAGACAGTAAGACGAGCGAACGCTGAGTTCCAGATCTTCAATCTTCTTGAAAGTCCTCGGATCCACAAAAGTATTCTCTTCCTCCTGCCATTCTTCTGACAACTCACTGTCTGCCTGTTCTTTTTTCCCGCTCAGATATAAATCCGCGGCGAGCAGGAATAGTTTGGTCATGCCATCCAACAAGCAGGCTGAAGAGACCGTCGGCAGCTCCTCGCTCTGTTCTGAAAATTCCACAAGTCTTGTTCTTGGAAAGACAAGGGTCAATGCGCTGCGAAGCCGGAGGCTGATTGGAGACGACAAGCTGAAAAACAGATTCCCCCGCACAGCGCTTCCCGCCTCTCCTGCGATGACTGCAATTCGGAACCAAGCGCCTTCCTGTTCCAATAAGTGATAGAGCGAGCGAAGTTCTGCCTGAGTCTTATAATAATTGCGCTCTTGTTCGTACAGCCCCAGTTCTTTTTTAACCGCCACCCTTTCCTCTGTCTCGCAGAGGCCATAGACCCGACGCTCTTCTTCGTGCATATCCCGGAGCGTCTCTTCCTCTTCAACCGGCGCCTTCTCCGCACAAGACTCAAACATCCAGGCAATATCTTCCCTTGTTACCTCTGCCTCCGGACTTGAAAATATCTGAAGTTTGTCATTCCAGCCAAACGCTTTCGACCTTAATTCCATGCCGAAAACTGTCCCGACCGGGCTCTGACGAACTGCCTGCAAAATTCTCTCTCCCACCCGTACGGCAGTGGGCGTAAAGTCATACACACTCTTTCCCGGCATATTAATCGACACTGCAAGCACTTCCTGCTGACTTCCACATACCATACTCTGCTTCATTTTCATACTTTCTGCCTCTCTTTCCTGTGAGTCCAGTGACTCAGTTCTTTGTTTTTCGACTGCATCATTCCCATTCCCAATTTGTCGCAATCTACAGCAGGGCAAGGCCTTGGCACGCTCTTCGTGCTTGTCCCACACAAATTCCAGCATACTTCCCCGATCCTTTTTCCGGCTGCAGTTGCGGATGAATTTGTCAAGGTACAACAGGTTTTGAGGCACAACAAAAAACCGATGCCTCAGTGATCTCAAACGGGCAAACTTATCCTCTCGGATCACGTTTTCCCATCTGACATTCACTAAAACATCGGTTTTAAGCTTCAAGTCCAAAGCTGAAACTTTACATTTCTTAAATACTCTCCACCATATTCCCAAGGTTTAGAAATATTATATTTTAAATCACTAAACTCTAAAATACTAACTGGAGAAAAAATATTATATTGAAGAGATCTTATATATAAATTAGGGTTATTTATATAATTACTGCTTCCATTTATTAAATTAGCTTGCATTATTGATAAATTTGAATAATAAGCATATGTTATGATATAATAATGATAAGCTGTTAATAAAATTGGAGAAAAAATGATAAAACATAATCTCCCGTATAAGTAATTGGATATAAATGAGGAGAAATAGTAGAATTTTTTGATATAATAAATCCTCTAGTAGATTCTTTTCTAGCTTCATTTAAATAAGTGTAATGATTAAGTCCCCACATACTATAAATATCACCTTCATAATCATTCATTATAAAATCTATTCCATTTTCTTTTATAGGTCTTACAAGTGCTTTAATATATGTATCAATAAATTTAGCATCATTTCCTTCACAAGGAATCAAATTATTATTATCAGGAGACAAAAATTTTCTAAGTTCTACATAATTTAATTCATTTTCATTAAAACCATTTTGAGGATTAACTTTAATACCTAAAAATATTCCCATTTTATGAATGTTTTTTGTTAATTCTTTTGGATTTTCAAATCTATCTTTATCAAATAAAAAAACTGTATTTTCTTTTTGAAAATTACCTAATATATAAGTAGATAAATAAATATCTCTATTTTTAAATTCTTCTATTGTTTTAATTACATTTTCTGAATTTATTTTTCTATTATCAAGTAAAATATTTCCAAAAGAATACTTAGGTATTAAACTAGCTTTACCTGTTAAAGTTAAATAATCTTGTAATGCTAAAGAAAAATCATTGTTATACACAAATAAATATATATCTGTTTTACTATCTACAAAGTTAAAGTATCCATTTTCATCTATAACTGGTGATAAACTTTCATCTATAACTGCATATTTATTTCTAGAAAATAAAGTTTCACCATTCAAATTATCATTTAAACTTCTATAGTTTCCTCTTATATTTTCATTATCTTTTTTATTTGGATACCAAACTTCATCAGTATTCTTAATCTTAGCATAAAAATACATAGATGGATTATTACTAGGTCCAATTAAAGGCGCTTCTTTTTCATATACAATATGAAAATATTTAGTTTCTATTTCAAGAGTAGTTGATGTATCAATAATATTAAATTCAGGTTTAGGAAATTCTCTATTTCTAATAGATACTGTTAAATTATCGGTAAATTTAGAAGATTCAGAATATTCAAGTCTTATTAATCTTTCAGTTAAAACAGTGAATCTATATTTTTCACCTTTAATTATAGAATCAATATTAGAAAGTTTTTTACTTTGATCTAAAATAAAACTGTTTTTAATCTTATCCATAATCCCTCTATTCTCTTATAAGATTATACCACAACAATTAGAGTTATGATATAATTGAATAGGTGATAATATGCAAGAAATAAAACTTTTTACAAATACAAGATTGTTAGCATATCAATATGGTGTATTAAAAGCATTAAAAAAA
Organism: uncultured Stomatobaculum sp.; assembly: GCA_938010625.1. Classification (GTDB taxonomy): domain Bacteria; phylum Bacillota; class Clostridia; order Lachnospirales; family Lachnospiraceae; genus Moryella. The sequence goes on from CALLVJ010000359.1 coordinate 3,841, forward strand.
TTAAAAATTAATCCAAAACATTTAATAAGTGATGAAGCATCTTTTATTAATATTTTTTTATATACAGATTATAATTTATTAAAAAAATATTATGAAGGAATTGTTTTAGATAAGAAAAAATTTATATCTAAACATTTAAACTTCAAAGATTATATTTTTAATG
>CALLVJ010000360.1 GCA_938010625.1 uncultured Stomatobaculum sp.
GCGAAGCATCCTGCTTCGCGCGCTCCAGTATGCCGGCCGCCTCTGCGCGCGCGTGCTCCATATTCTTCGTATACTCTGCCTTGACAGCCTCTGCCTCTGCTTTTTCCTGTTCCGCTGCCCGTATGTTCTGATCCGCCCGTTTCTGGCGCTCTTCGAGGACGCGCCGAATGGGTTTGAACAGGAACTTCTTCATCAAAAACATCTGGATGAAGAGATTCAGGATGGTCAGAATAAAAGTCGAAGGCACGATGGTTACCAGTGCCTGTGTATCCATTCCGCTCCTCCCGATTTACTTCAGGAAATTCATGAACATGCCCGGCGCCACAAAGATCAGAAGCAGACCCGTGACGAAACCATAAATACCTGTGGTCTCTGCGATTGCGCAGCCGAGCAGCATGGTGCTCGTCACATCGCCCTTGCACTCCGGCTGACGGCCAATGGCTTCGAGCGCCTTTGCGACTGCATTGCCCTCGCCGATGCCGGGGCCAATGCCGGCGATCAGCGCGCAGCCCGCACCAATTCCGCACCCCATCAGTGCGATACCTCTTGCAAGAAACTGAAAATCTGTCATGACTCTATCCTCCTAAATGTTGGTGATTGCAAGCGCCGTCTCATCCTTCCGCGGCATTTGCAATGTACATAATGGTGAGCATTGTGAAAATGAAAGCCTGCATGATGCCGGAAAACCAGTCGAAATAAAACGACAGGATGGCCGGCAAGCCGACTGCAAGAATGGGAACCCGACTTCCCAGAAAATCTCCGATCACGCCGGGAATCCGGCCAAAGAGCGCTGCCGAGGCAACGCCAAGCGCCGCATAAATCAGGCCGTTGATGACCACGCCGGAGAGCACATTGCCAAAGTGACGGCAGGCCATGCTGATTGGCGTTGCAATCTCCGAGAGAATATTGAATGGCGTCATCACCGGAATTGGCGTCGTGAAGCCCTTCAGGTAGCCGAGCACCCCGCCCGCCTTGATCTTGTTCAGCGTGATCATCGTAAAGACGGTCACCGCCCAGGCAGCTTCGACCGACAAATCAGCCGTCGGACTTCTGAGCCCGATCAGACTGATCAGATTCGAAATCACGCTCGTTGAAAACAGCGCGCCGACGAACGGAATCAGGTAATCGAACTGATTCCCGCCCGTGTTGTTCCGCACCAGATTTTCCGCGCTCTCCACAATGAGTTCCGCGAGCGCCTGCCGTTTTCCAATGTGTTCGACCTTCAAATCATGGGTCAGAAAAATACAGAGCCCCGTGATTATCAGCATCACCAGCCAGGAGACAACCACTGTCTCCGAGACCACAATGTCTCCGAGAATTGGCAAATGCGTCGGAATGCGGAAGAAAATCTTTGCGCCGGAAATATCAAAGTTCATAGCTTAGATCTCACCCCCTTGTTTGGTTTTTTGTTTTTTTGATGATGAGAAAACACCCTGCAGCCGCACGGAAAATCCCGGAAAAAACAGAGGCAAAATACCGGCAACCGGGTGAATGACAGGCACCGCAACCGCGAGTATCATCCACACAAGCTGCATGGTATTGCGACTCACATAGGATTTCTGCATGAATCGCTTTGCCTCCCTGGGATCTTCGAGCCCCGCGACATGCTGCACCGTGAGCCCCATCAGAAAGAAATTCAGAACTCCCACCGCTGCCCCCGGCAGGGCAGAAAACACTGTGCCGGGAGAAAAGCTGACCTTCGCCGGAAGTGCCAGATGCAGGGCAAAAAAGATTGCCAGCATGACAGCTGTCATGAACACTACATGGAGTGCCACCCGTCCAGTTTCGCGCCGGACAGCTTCCTGTACCTTCATAGTCCTGCTCCCTTCCCTTTCAGCGGTGTTCGTTGCTCGCAATGCGCGCCTCTTGTTCCTCTTCTTTTTTCTCTGTCCGCTCGCACTCCCGCCGGTAAAATTTCCACGCCGTCGCAAAGGAGCCGCCGAGGCCAAAGAAGAAGCCCGGAATGTACACCCACGCGCTGACCTGCCAGCGTGCAACCAGGTAGTGGCATAAAAAAAGGCATAAAAGAAGCGGCGCCGCGAGAGAAAGCCCGAACTGGCTCAGCAGCAAAAGGTTTTGCATAATCTCAGAACGATGCTTCATTTTCTGCCTCTCTCCACAACACCGGAACAATAAAATACCAATTTATTTTTATCACTTGTCCTCGCCTTTGTCAAGGTAATTATAACTAACTTAAATTGCCCCTTACGCCTGCATTTTAGGCAAAGTGTGATAAATCCAGCTGCTTTTCAGCCCTTTCCATTGAAAATGCTGGACTTTTTCCGCGCTTTGTTTCAAAATGTATACAAGGACATCACGGAGGTAGTTACAAATGAAAACAGCCAAAGAAATTGCGCGGGACATGGCCTTTTACTCCAAGGGAAATTTACATGACATTGATCACTTCCTCCGCGTCTGGGGCTATGCGCAGGACATCGCAGACGGCGAACACCTCTCGAAGCGCGAACGCTATGTGCTCGAAGTCGCCGCCATCACGCACGATATCGCCTGTCCGCTCTACCGTGAGAAATATGGCAATACCAGCGGCAAAAATCAGGAGAAAGAAGGAGCCATTCTGGTTCGCGAATTTTTGAAGGATGCAGACATTCCCGCCGCACAGCTGGAGCGCATTGTCTTTCTGGTCGGACATCATCACAGCTTTGATGCGGTCGATGGAACTGACTACCAGATTCTCCTCGAGGCCGACTATATCGCCAACGCGCTCGAAAATCACACGCCCCACTCTGCCATCAGACAGGCTCTCAAAACCATCTTCCGCACCAAGAGCGGAATCAGAGAGGCACAGATCATGCTGCATCTTCCCACCTCTTCTGTCGATGTCACATCTCATACCTCTCTTTCAGATGATTCAATCTACAATTCCCGGCGCAACGTCTGACGCCTTTCCAAACGTGCGAACCGCCTCCTCCGAAAAGTCTTTTTCCATTTCACGGTCCCCTCGCCTGCACTCTGCATAGAGGAGCGGCATCCTCACCAGGATTTCTCTGGCAAAAACAACATTCCAGCCGTTTTGCCGCAAAAACGCGAGATAAGTCTCTGCGGTCCACTGGTGCACAAAAGGCACGCCAATGAGCCGCAGAACGCCTGCCCAAAACTTACTCGGCCGACTGATCTTCTGCCTCATAAAATTGGGGGCGATCAGTAGTCCTCCTGGTCTCAAGACTCGTGCAATTTCCTGCAGCACTCTTTCCGGATCAGGAACCAGGTGCAGCGCATTTGCAATAATGACCACATCAAAGGATTGGTCTCTATAAGGCAGGGACTGCGCATCCGCCACTGCAAAGCGGAGGTTTGGCGGACAGTCTCCCTTTCTTGCCTCGGCAATCATACCAGCAGAATAGTCTGTCGCGAGTACACTCTTTGCAAACGGTGCAATCTCCCTGGCAATCAGTCCCGGTCCCGTGGCAAGCTCCAACACCTCTTTTCCCTGAACCCACTGCGAAATGCGGCGATACAAAAACGCATACATCTTCCGCTCCCCCCGCATCACGCGGGTATAAAACGGCGCATACATATCCCAGATGTTCTTTTTCACCCTGATCTCCCATCAACAATGTTCGGAATTTTATTCAGCACAGTTGTCCCACCGGCGTGCGCCAAGCTCCTGAGCGCTGTCAGCAATTCGTTTCGCTTCTCTTTGGGGAGTTCACCCAGTCCCTTGATGATAATCCCGCTGTTCTTAAACAGATTCTCTCTGAATTCCAGAAAAGTCTCCGCCTCTGTCGCCTCAATCATAGAAAATACGGTAGAGACCAGAGATTCCCTCGTCTCATCGCCCAGCGTTTCAAGCCAGGATCCAAGTGACACCTTGACGAAATCACTGAAAGCATCTAATTTTGCTCTGACAAACTTATCTTTTGTCACTTCCCAGGTCGTCACATCATGTTGAAAAATGCCGACTGCGTTGCTCTTCACGACAATCTGTTCCGCTCTGCTGGAAAGCAACTGACCTATGATAGAAGTCTGTGGAACGATGCTCGTTATTTTAGGCAGTACCTCCTGATATGCTTCCGTGTCAATTATTTCCTCCCGAAATCCCGGCCCGTCGTTATTATAGATTCTTGCAATGCGTTCTTTGATCGCCTTTTCGCAAAAAGCGGCTGCGTACATTGCGAAATTTCCGCCTTTCGAATGCCCGCCCAGAATCAAAGCGCCGTCCATGCAAACAGCCACTTGATTCAAATAGGAGACTGCCTCTCTGGCTCCCTCAGTCTCTGCGGTAAAGCTCATCAGGAAATCTTCTTTCCAGCCCGTGATGCTCTGATCCGTTCCGCGAAACGATATATATGTTGTCCCATCCGGCAGCAAAAAGACCACCGCCGCAAATTGCTGGACTTTTCTCTTGTCAAAGACTTCTTTGTACTGTGCAATCCTCGTCCCTTGAAAACGCGCCCCCAGCACCATTTCTTCAAGTAAGAGCGGCGCCCTCTCGATAAAGTGCCTGCTCTCCCGAATTTTTTCCAAAGAATGCTTCTGACGAAACAGTTCAAAGCAGTCTTCGATACTACAGTCACACTCTTCTCCCCGCAATAATTCTCCGAAATCCATATAGGCGAGATAAGACAAAATCACATTGTCAATCTCATTAAACGGCGCTGCTCTGAGGCTGACATCGTTTCTCCACTGTAGGTAGTCAAACAGCTCCATCTGCAATCACCTCTCTGTGCCGAGCTTACGCCCGTAAACCTCACAGCCGTCTCGCTGCCCCAGATATGCAAATCCGAACTTTTCCGCGATATGCCTTGTCACGGCTTGTGCCGGGCTACACTCGAGCACCGCTGACTTTCCTTCGGCATAGGCCTTTTCAATCAGTTGTTTTGTCAGCCTGCCCGCGTATCCCCTGCCCCAAAAAGCTCTTCTCAGTACCCATCCGATTTCTTTGCTCTCCTCGTCGTAGTCATGGTAAATCACATACCCGACAAAATCACGATTCGCAGTTTCAACGGCATAAATGAGCGGTGACTGAGACAAACCCGCGAAATGCAAGAAGGCCTCCGTCTGTTGAAGAGAAAAGGGCGGCTCGATATAGCGCATCACTTCTTCGTCCGAAAGCAGCTCGTATACGGCTTGCAAATCATCTTCCCGGAAACGTCGAATCTTTAACGTGTCCATCATTTCCTCCGAACCTACTATCTCCGCCTATGGTTTATCCCCTTTGACATACTATCCAAATCATACAACCTCCCCTGTTGAAAGTCGATAGCGCTCCTTAGCGCCACGCAGGTATTATTCGGACGTAAGCAGCAAAACGGAAGCAAAACAAATATCCTCCCGCATACTCTCGTTCGAGAGACGGCGGGAGGCCTTTCTGTTTCAATTGTTCTTTATTCTCACGACTTTTTCCCCAGCAGCGCGACGCACTCAAGATGCTCTGTCAGCGGAAAGTTGTCAAGCGGCACGAGGCGCTCGCAGTGATAATTCCAGCGCTTTAGAAACTGTAAATCCCGCGCGAGGGTCTCTGGATTACAAGAGACATAGACAATGCGCCTTGGTTTCACCTTACAGGCACTCGACAAAAAGCGCTCCGTACTGCCGCTCCGCGGCGGATCCATGAGCACGACGTCGAGTTTCTCGCCGCTCGCTCCGATCTGTTCCAGAAATTCG
>CALLVJ010000361.1 GCA_938010625.1 uncultured Stomatobaculum sp.
CATGGAAGATATCAGCGGAGACTATACTGTCTATCCGGAAGATCACAGGGTCAGCGAGACAGAGGGAGATGTGCGTCTTCGCGGACAGGATGGAAGAGTCTATCTCGCAACCTGGCAGCGCGACGACTATGCCTATTCGCTGAGCCTCGCGCAGGGGATGGAAGAAGCAAAGGTCATGGAGGTTATTGCAGAGATTCAATGAGCAAACAGAAATTAGAAGAAAATCGGGAGCTGATTGTCAACAACCGCTTTGCGCTGCACAACCATGTGGTGCTCACGGATTTAGAAGAAGAGAGCGCAGAGGGGTACCTGGATGTTGAGGACGATGTGACCAATGCTTATGGCATGGTGCACGGCGGTGCCTTCTATGCGCTCGCAGATGTGATTGCCGGCATGACGGCGCGCGGCAGCGGTCATGCGTATGTGACGCAGACGGCGGACTTGCATTATCTCTCGTCAACGGAAGAGAAGCGCATTTATGGCAGGAGCCAGGTGCTGCGGCGCGGCAGCAAGACTGCCGTGATTTCAGCGGAGGTGACCGATTCCAGAGGGAAAAAGTTATTTCTTGCGACCTTTACCTTTTACTGTGTGGATGGCCGCGTTGCTGTGAAGAGAGAGGAGAATGAGCGTGCCGACTCATAACCGGAGAAAGAAAATCAACATTGTAGGGCACAAGAATCCTGACACCGATTCGATCTGCTCGGCGCTCGCCTACTGCTGGCTAAAGCGCAACATTGATCCGAAAGGTGAATATGAGGCGCGCCGCGCGGGCAATGTGAACCGCGAGTCACAGTTCGTACTCGACTATTGGAAGATGAAGGCGCCGCGGCTCATTACAAGTGTGAGCCCGCAGATGAAGGACATCGACTTTCGCATTCAGCCCGGCATTGACGGGGAGATGAGCCTCCGCGAGGTCTGGAAGAAGATGCGAGAGGAGGACATTGAGACGCTCTGCATCACAACGCCGGAGCAGGAGCTGCAGGGATTGGTCTCAGTTACGGACATCACAAATACCAACATGAACCTTCTGGACAACGGGATTCTCGCAACGGCAAAGACGCCCTACCGGAATCTGATCTCAACGCTCGACGCGGAGATGATTTCCGGCGACCCGGAGGCGCGCATTGAGAAGGGGCACATCTTCATCGGCACGAGTCCGGAAGTCATTGAGGAGTTTGTGAGCGCGGGCGATATTGTTTTGGTCTCAAATCGCTATGAAGCGCAGATCTGTGCGATTGAATGCGGCGCCTCCTGTATTGTGGTCTGCTGCGGCGCGCTCGCTGGCAAAACCATTCTGAATCGCGCCAAGGAGAAAAACTGCACAGTCCTCGCAAGCCCCTATGACACTTATGCAGCAGCGCGGCTCATCAGCACGGCAATTCCGGTGCGCCATATCATGCAGCGGGAAAATCTGCTGCAGTTTGGCCTGAATACTTATGTGGAGGATGCAAAAAAAATTATGGCCTCTGTCCGCCACCGCTATTTTCCAATTCTCGACTCTGACGGCAAGTATGTCGGCGTTGTGAGCCGCAGAAATCTGTTAAACCTGCATCCGAAACGGGTGATTCTGGTGGATCACAATGAGTTTACGCAGACAGTGGACGGTATGGAGCAGGCAGAGATTTTGGAGATTATTGACCATCACAGAATCGGCAATCTGGAGACTGGCGGGCCAGCTTACTTCCGGAACGAGCCGGTTGGCTGCACGAATACGATACTTTATTCGATGATGCGGGAGCAGGATGTTACGCCGCCGCGCGAAATCGCAGGACTTATGCTCTCGGCAATTCTATCGGACACCTTGATGTTCCGCTCGCCGACCTGCACGCCGCGGGATCGCACAGCGGCTGAGGCGCTCGCAAAAATTGCCGAGGTCGATATTGAGACCTACGCAAACCAGATGTTTGAGGCCGGCGAGGATCTGACTGGCCGGAGTGCAGAGGATATCTTCTTTGCGGACTTCAAAGTATTCACCTTTGGCGACATTCGCTTCGGCGTGAGCCAGAGCACCTTCATGACGGAAAAGAATCGGAAGGCAGCCGAGGAACTGGTGAAACCCTTCCTCGAGAGCGCGGCAAACCGCGCGGGCGTGGATACGGTCTACTATATGGCGACCGATACGCCGTCGGAGAGCACGGAGCTCTTCTGGTATGGAAATATGGCAGAAGAGTATGCGCAGCGCGCGTTCCGCTGCAAGCCGGAAAAAGAGGGCTATTTCTATCTACCGGGCGTCGTGAGCCGGAAAAAGCAAATGATACCGCCGCTTCGCATGGCGATGCAGGCGGAGGCGTGAGAGGAGGCAGTATGAAACGAGTGAGCGCTCTGCTCGCACAGGGCTTGGAAGAAGTGGAATGCCTGATGGTAGCCGATCTGCTCCGACGGGCAGAGGTACAGGTGACGCTGGTTTCCGTGAGCGGAGAGCGCGTTGTGACGGGCTCTCACGGCATTGCGATTGTGACGGACCGCCTGATTGAGGAGATGGATTTCTCGACAGAAGACGTGATCTTCTTGCCGGGCGGGGTATCGGGGGTGACCAATCTGATTCAGCATCCCCTCGTGGGGCGCGCGTTGCGCGCGCAGGCGGAGCAGGCAAAAGAGCTCGCAGCGATCTGCGCAGCGCCGAGCATACTCGGGAAGATGGGACTTTTTGCCAACCGCCGTTTTACCTGTTACCCGGGCTGGGAAAAAGGCATTGACGGCGTTAACGGCGCCGAGTGGACGGGCGCTGCAGTGGAGCAGAGCGAGGGGCTCACGACAGGGCGAGGTCTTGGCACGGCAATGGACTTTGGTCTCGCACTGGTCGCAAAGCTCTGCGGCAGTGAGACAGCGGAAAAAATCAAACGAGGCATTCAGCATCCGGCGACCCTCTATGACTGAGTGACAGCGCAATGAGGCAGTTTTTTCAGCGCCACCCAGCGCTCTGTGAGTTCCTGCTCTTTAACCTGCTCTCGAATGCTTCGACACTGGTCAATTTTCTGGTGACGTATCTCGGCACTGGTCTTTTGTTTCGCAGGTTCCGAGAGATTCCCTTTTCCTTTCTGATTTTTCAGTACCGGAATGTTCAGGAGGATTTGGGGCTCGCGGGCTTCTTGAGCTTTCTGCTTGCGACAGCGCTCGCGCAGACTGTCAATTTCTTTGTGCAGCGAAACCTGGTATTCCACTCATCGGCAGCGGCGGGAACGGCAGCACTGCGCTTTGTGCTGCTTGCCGTCTTATTGGTACTGCTCTCGGCAGCACTGCCGGCCTATACCTTGCCGCGCTTCGGGGTATTGGTCTCGACCGCATTCAATATCGTCATGCAGGTTGCCATCAGTTTTCCGGCGATGAAATTCTGGATTATGCCGCAGCGCAGTCAGGAGACAGGAGAAAGATGAAACAGAAACAGACAAAGACAGAGACGCTTACAAAGCGCCTCAGGCAGCTGACCTTGCTCGAAAAGGCGGCGTTGTTATCCGGCGGCGGCGCGTGGAAGAGCCGGGCACTCCCCAGCCGGGGATTGCCGGCTCTTTTCTTTTCCGACGGGCCGCATGGAATTCGGAGACAGGAGGGCGTCGGCGATCACCTTGGACTGAATGCCTCGCGGCCCGCGACTTGTTTTCCGACCGCGGCAACTCTTGCAAACAGCTGGGACACAGCGCTTGTGGAAACAGTGGGACAGGCGCTCGGCGGAGAGGCGCATGCTGCGGGCGTGGATGTGCTGTTGGGACCTGGCCTCAATATCAAGCGAAGTCCGCTCTGCGGGCGGAATTTTGAATACTTTTCGGAGGATCCGTATCTCTCTGGCAAGCTCGCAGCCGCCTGTGTGCGCGGCATCCAGCGCGGCGGTGCGCTCGCCTGCGTAAAGCACTACGCGGTGAATTCCCAGGAATTTCAGCGCATGCTGTTGGATGCAGTTGTGGATGAGAGAGCGCTCAGGGAAATTTATCTGACCGGTTTTGAAATTGCCGTGCAGGAGGGAAAACCAGGTGCAGTGATGACCAGCTATAACCAGGTCAACGGCCTGCAGTCAAATGAGAATCCCCATTTAATGCTGGATATCCTCCGGCAGGCTTGGGGCTATGACGGCATGGTGGTCACGGACTGGGGCGGGTCGGACGACCATATCCGGGGCATTCAGTGCCGCACCACGCTGGAGATGCCGGATCCGGGTCTCCATGCGGCACGGGAAATTGTCCGTGCGGTGAAGCGGGGAGAGCTGCGCGAGGCAGAAATTGACAGTTGTCTCAAGGATTACGTGACGACCATGCTGCGCGCGAGAGAAGTAGCAAAGGCGGCAGAGCCGGCCCATCCCATAGCGAATCATGCGCTCGCGCGCCGCGCTGCGCGGGAGAGCGCTGTCCTCTTAAAAAACGACGGGATTTTGCCGCTTTCCGGCAGAGAGACAATCGCACTGATCGGGGATTTTTCGCGAAAGCCGCGCTACCAGGGAGCTGGTTCTTCCCTGGTGAACAGCAGGCGGGTTGAGACACTTGCCGGACAGCTGTCTGCGCGTCTTGGCAAAAAACTCATCGGCACTGCAAGCGGCTATGCCCGGCACGGCAGCGACACAAGGCGTCAGGCAGCGCGGCGTCTTCAAAAGGCGTTGAAATTGGCGCGCTGTGCGGACTGTGTGATTTTCTGCGGCGGGCTCGACGAGATGGCAGAGACCGAGGGCCTCGACCGGAAGACCCTGGCGCTCCCGGCGGCACAGCGCAGCGCTCTTCGCGCGATTGCAGCTGTGAATCCCAACATCATCCTCGTGCTGAGCGCAGGCTCAGTCGTGGATCTCGCACCTGCCAGCACCGCAAGAGCCATTCTGCACGGCTATCTGGGCGGCGAGGCGGGAGCTGGCGCCATGGCAGAGCTTTTGTACGGAGATTACAGTCCGTCAGGGAAGCTCGCAGAGAGCTATCCCTGTGCACTCGAGGACACACCCGCCTACCCATACTGGAAACTGCGAGGCAACTGTGCCGAGTATCGCGAGAGCATTTATGTGGGCTACCGCTACTATGATAAGGCACAGATTCCGCTCCGCTATCCCTTTGGTTTTGGCCTCTCATATGCGCGCTTTGCCTACCGGAATCTGAAAATCACGGAGGATGGCGTCCGCTTTCGGCTTCAAAATACCGGCAGCCAGCCGGGCGCGGAGATTGCAGAGCTCTATATCAGCGCCGCAGAGAGCGAAACCTTTCGCCCGGAAAAAGAATTGAAGGGCTTTGCGAAGGTTTTTTTGGCGGCAGGGGAGGAGCGGGAAGTTTTTATTCCCTTTGACAACAAGAGTTTTCGGGTCTTTGACAGCGCGGCCGGACGCTTTATTGAAGAGCGCGGGCGCTATCGGATTCTGATCGGCGCAAGCGCGGCTGATATCCGTCTGAATGGCGAATTCGTGCGGACAGGAGAGCGCCTCTTGCGGCCCGACGAAAAAAAACGCCTGCCTCACTATTTCAGCGGGGCGGCGCAACAGGTCGGAAAGGCGGAATTTGAGCGTCTGCTTGGCAGAAAACTCGTGCGGCATCCGCTTGCCGGAGAACTGCTCCGCGGCGACGCAGTGCATGAGCTCAGGCGCTCCCGCGGTCTTCTCGCGCGGATGTTATACCGGCGGCTCCGGCATGCGCTGAACAGAAGTGCGGCGCGCCGGGAACCGAATCTGAATCTGATTTTTGCTTATCACATGCCCTTCCGCGCCTTTGCGAAGTTCGGAAGCGGAAAAATTTCCCCCGGTATGACAGAGGGACTGCTCATGATGTTAAACGGGCATCTCTTCGGAGGCTTTCGGAAATTTGTCATGGAAAGCATAAAAAACCGCCGGGAGAACCGGCGGAATGAAAGAGCGCTGCGTTAATTTGACGCGCGCTTTTCAAACTTTTTTTCATATCCAAATACATATCGAATGCGCTTTGCATTTCTTTTTGAAATAATTCCGGGAGCGCATCATTCCGAATATCGGAAATCAGCGGAAATCCTGGGACATTGGTGATTGCGAGCGGCAGTTTTGCAAAGCGGAGTGCCGCTTGTACAGTTGCAGAAGAAGACCAGAAGACTGGCGTCTCATCGCCTCGAATGCTGACAGCTTCGCCGAAGTCGGGTTTGCAGAGATCGGCAATGCCGATCTCTGCGGGGGCGCCGATTTGAATTGGCGCGCCGTGTACCAGTTCCATGTGCTCGGTCAGTTGGTAGGCTTTTTTTGCCTGTTCCTGCGTCATGGGGCGCATTGAGACCAGAACGGGACCGCGGAAAGAACCTGCCGGACAGGTGCGGAGTTTGGTCTGGTAAATCGGCATGGCGCGCTGCTCTTCCACATGGCGTACGGGAACGCCATTGGCGAGGAGGGTTCCATCAAAGGAGGCCGAGCAGCCGAGCAGGAAACCAACGGAGCCCAAGTTCCAGAGCGCCTTAATTTCGCAGACATCCTCCGAGACCTCACCATTCAAAAAGATGCGGTAGCGCGGAAAGTCTGTGCAGATATTCGAGCCGGGCGCGAGGAAGGAAGAGAGCGGTTTTTCTCGTATTACCTCGAGCACAGGGCAGACCTCCGGATTCCAGGAAGCAAAGCGGAGGAAATCGTCGGCGTAGCTGGCCGGAAGAACCAGCAGACTTGCCTTCACATAGTCCGGGCAGAGCGCGGAGGTCGCGGTGGTCAGCTTGCTATCTCTGGCGAGCGCGCGGACTTCCCTCGGTGTCAGCTTCTTATCGTCTTCTGTATACATGAAATGGTTTCCTTTTCTGGTTTTTAGAATAGCGTCTCAGCGCCCGAAGGCGTAGGCAAAAACGCGGAGGGCATCCCGCTCGGCGCGTTTTGCCTCCTGCGCGGCGACAATCGAGACCTTGGCAAAGCGAACCCGGTCATTTGCCTTTAACTGCGCGAGCAGGCGGAAGTCTGCGCTGATCACAGTCGCAATCTTGGTATAACCACCGGTGGTCTGACGATCTGCGAGCATGATAATGGGGGTTCCGGCTGCAGGCACTTGAATCGCCCCAAAGGCAATGCCATCGGAGATGATGTCGGCGCTACTCTTGTGGACAATCGCAGCGCCGTTTAGGCGGCAGCCCATGCGGTCAAATTCCGGTGTCACCGTGTAAGTCTCGCTTAAGAAGGTCTGCAGGCCTTCTTCACTGAACGCGTCGTCCTGGGGACCAAGGAGCACGCGGAGTGTATAGACATCCCGCGGCACGAACTCCGGCGTGAAACGGCGCGCATCGAGATTCGGAATGGTCGCCGCAGGGGCGCGGAAGCGGAGTTCATCCCCTTTCTCCAGTTTGCGGCCGGAGAAGCCGCCGAGCTTTGCCTTTAAGTAGGTCGAACGACTGCCCATGACAAGCGGAATGTCGAGACCGCCGTGAAAAGCGAGGTAGGCGCGGCAGCCGGTTCGCGGTGCGGTAAAACGGAGGGTCTGACCTGCCTTGACTGCATAGGCAGCATAGGGGACAAGCGGCTGACCGTCAAGAGTTGCGCCGAGGTCACCGCCACTCAGCGCAATTACATTGTCCGCCGTGAATTTGAGGGTGGGGCCAAGCAGCGTGCACTCAAGCACAGCTTCGTTTTCCGGATTGTCACAGAGTATATTCGCGAGCCGCATGGCGCGCGGATCCATGACACCGGATACCGGGACGCCAAAGGCCTGGTAGCCGCTGCGCCCCAGATCCTGCACTGTTGTCAGTGCGCCGGGAGTCATCACCTGAATGCTCATGCCCGTGCCTCCTCTCGTTTCCGGATGTTCAGCTGGTAACTGCCAGCTTCGACTTCCGCTGCAATTTGTTGATACTCTGTTTCTGTGATCGGCAGGAAGCGGATATATTGTCCGGCGCGCGGTAAAATCGGTGTCTCACGCGCGGGGTCGTACATGCGGACCGGTGTTCTGCCGATCAGCTGCCAGCCGCCCGGCGAGGCGATCGGATAGATGCCGGTCTGTTTTCCTGCGATCCCGACCGAACCTGCCGGAATTGAGACGCGCGGGGTCTGTAAGCGCGGGGTCTCGAGCTTTGGATTCAGGCCGCCAAGATAGGTGAAGCCCGGCGTGAAGCCTAGCATGTAAATCAGATATTCCGGCGCGCTGTGGAGCTTGATGACATCCGCTTCGGAGATGCCGGCGTGTTCTGCGACATGCGCGAGATCCGGTCCCATCTCTCCGCCATAGAGAACAGGAATCTCGAGGACTTCGCTTGGCGGCAGCGCTGCGAGATCAATGGAGCCCGCGAGCGCGCGGAGTTTTGCAAGGAGCTCTCCATAGGAGAGCAGGCAGGGGTCATAGTGAATCATCAGCGTACAGTAGGTCGGTACAGTTTCTGTGATCCCCTGGATTTTTTGTGACGAGAGCAGAAGCTGAAATGCGCGTATTTTCTGGTTGATCTCCTCCGAGATCTGGTCGCCGAAGACAGCGCTCACGGCGCTGTCTCCATTTACCAGAAAGCGCGGAAATGAATGATCCATAAGAATTCCTTTCTGCGCAGAATTGCGAAGGCAATTAAGAGAAGAGCCTTCCGAGGTTTGGCAGTGCCGTGATTGCGAGGTATGCCGAGAAGATGACCACAACCCAGCCCAGGCAGTAGAGAGCCATCGGATGACGGTAGTCCTTGCCGACTACTTTCTGGTTTCGGCAGGCGAGCAGCATGCAGCAGAGCGAAATCGGAAGAATCAGACCGTTCACTGCTCCTGCGACAATGACCATCTTTTTGGCGCCGCCGAGCACTGCCATGACGAGAGTCGAGAAGGCGATGAAGCCGACAATGAAGGCGCTCTCGTGTTCACGCACAAAGGGATGCAGGGTCTTTAAGAACGAGACCGAGGTATAGGCCGCGCCGATGACCGAAGTCACACCTGCCGAGAAGAGCGCAAGGCCAAAGAGGCGGTAGCCGAGGTTGCCGGCCGCAAGACGGAAGGCCTCGGCAGCGGGATTCTTCGCGCTTGTGATTGCCTCAATATTTGCGGTGACAAGCGTGCTGCCCTGGGTGCAGACGCCGAGGACGCAGAGGAAGAGGAGAATGCGGACTGTGCCGGAGACCGAGATGCCGGTCAGGACAGACTGGCGGAAATGCTGAACTTCATTCTGGTTGCCGCCGTAGCCTGCGTCGAGCAGACGGTGTGCGCCGGAGAAGGTGATATAGCCGCCGCAGGAGCCGCCGAGCAAGGTGAGCATCGGACCGACCATGGAAGCCGGGTGCTCGGGGGTGAAGCATCGGATCACTGCCTCGCCGACCGGAGGCTTTGAGGAGATGGCGACAAAGAGCATCACGAGGATGATGATGCCGCCGAGAACCTGTGCGACCTTATCGACCATGGCTTTGCCGCTCTTTGAGAGAAAGATGCAGATTGCGAGCGCACCGCCGAGGAGTGCGCCGATTTTCTCGTGGAGACCGAACATCGCATCAAAGCCGAGCGCGACGCCTCCCACATTGCCAATGTTAAAGGCGAGACCGCCGAGCACCACGAGGAAAGTCAGGAAGACGCCAAGTCCCGGGAGCACGGTATTCGCAATTTCCTGACCGCGTTTGCCGGAGACGCCGATGACCGACCAGATGTTGGTCTGGGCGACAGCGTCCATCAGAATGACGCAGACAATGACGAAGGCAAAGGACGCGAGATACTTGGCAGTGAACTGGGAAGTCTGGGTTAAGAAGCCCGGTCCAATGGCGGAAGTCGCCATCAGGAAAGCTGCGCCGAGTTTCACGGAGAGACTGTGGCTGTTCTGGTTGCTTTTCATATTGCTACCCCTTTTGTGATATTTAGAGACTTACTTGATAAAGTTGCCGAGCGCTTCGACCTGAATGCCCTCTGCTGTGAGTGCTGCGCGGATTTCGCGCACAAAATCGACTGCGGACGGGTTGTCGCCATGCACGCAGATCGAGTCCGCGCGGAGCGGAACCTCTTCGCCGGTGATTGCGGTCACCTTGCCCTCTTTTACCATGCGGATTGTGCGGGCAATCGCGAGCTGCTTGTCGTGAATCACAGCGCCTTCCCTGGAGCGAGGCACCAGAGAGCCGTCAGCCTGATATGCGCGGTCGGCAAAGACCTCGGAAGCAGTGCGGAGACCAACCGCCGCAGCTTCGGAGAGCAGGAAGCTGTTCGCAAGACCGAGGAGAATCAGCTTGTCGTCAAACGCTGCGACAGCCTCGGCAATTGCGCGCGCGAGCGCCTTGTCCTTCGCTGCCATATTATAGAGTGCGCCGTGAGGCTTTACATGTTGGAGGGTGAGACCTGCGCCCTTTGCGAAGGCATAGAGTGCGCCGAGCTGGTAGCTCATATAGGCTTTGACCTCTTTCGGCGAGCAGGCCATATTGCGTCTGCCGAAGCCCATGAGATCCGGATAGCCCGGGTGGGCGCCGACTGCGACGGAGGCCTCCCGGCAGAGGCGCACGGTCTCCGCCATCACGAGCGGATCGCCGGCGTGATAGCCGCAGGCGACATTGGCGGAGGAGATATGCGCAATCACATCTTTGTCTAGGCCGATGTGGTAAGCGCCGAAGCTCTCGCCGAGATCTGAGTTGAGATCCACATGATACATAGTATTACCTCCTTGTTGTTTGTGCGGGACTGCACAATATCGCTGGGAAATGCGCAGAATCCCGTAAAGATGACTGAATCACATGACATTTCACATATAAAAATAAGCAAAACATCCTGAAAAGGATTGTAGCACGCCGCCCCTTGTACTTCAAGAAATACATAATTCCAAGTGCTTTGGTAGGAATTAACCTTGCCAGTCGGAACAGAGCCGCGCTATAATGCTAAAAACGCAATATCTGTGTAAACTTGCGGCTGTGCAAGGGAGGGAGAAACATGAGCAAAGACTTACTGACGGTGCGGGATTTATCTGTGCGGGTCGAAGAGAAAAATATTTTGAAGAGCCTGAATCTGACAGTGAAGCCGGGTGAGACCCATGTGCTGATGGGACCGAATGGCGCAGGGAAATCGACGCTTGGAAATACTCTGATGGGAAATCCTCACTATGAGGTGATCGGCGGTTCGGTCGAGTTCCAGGGACAAAATCTCTTGGATCTTCCGGTCAATGAGCGCGCAAAGGCGGGCATTTTCATGTCCTTTCAGAATCCGCTCGAGGTGCCGGGCATCAGCCTCGCAAACTTTATCCGGAATGCGCTTGAGCAGAGAACCGGCAAGCGCATCCGGCTCTGGGATTTTCGAAAAGAAATTGCAAAGGCGCTTGAGGTGCTCCATATGGACCCGAGCTATGCAGACCGTGATCTGAATGTCGGTTTCTCGGGCGGCGAAAAGAAAAAGGCGGAGATTTTACAGCTGCTCATGTTGAAGCCGAGCCTCGCGATTCTAGATGAGACCGATTCCGGTCTCGATGTCGATGCGGTGCGGACTGTGAGCCGCGGTATTGAGGAGTACCAGAAGGACAAGGACTCAGCGCTCATCATCATCACCCACAACATGGGCATTCTGTCCTCTCTCAAGGTGGACAAGGCGCATGTCATTGTGAAGGGGTCAATTGTCGCAGACGGCGACGCAAGTCTCGTCGAAGAGATTAACCGCGACGGATTTGCAAAATTTGAGAACAAGGAGTGAGTATGTCGGAAGAAAAAAAGAAAGAGAGAACCTATGTGGAAGACATAGACCGTTCGATCTATGACTTCCGAAACGAGGAGAAGGATGCCTACCGCATCCGGGAAGGGCTCACACCGGAAATCATTGAAGAGATTTCCAAGACAAAGAATGACCCGGCGTGGATGTTAGAGCATCGTCTGAAATCCCTCGAGATTTTTCAGAAGAGTGAAATGCCAGTCTGGGGCCCTTCCATTGAGGGTCTCAATATGGATAAGATTGCGACTTATGTGCGCCCGAACACGAAGATGAGCGCAGAGTGGTCAGAAGTGCCGGAGGAAATCAAGGACACTTTTGAAAAGCTCGGTATTCCCAAGGCAGAGAGAGAGAGCCTCGCAGGCGTCGGCGCGCAGTATGATTCTGAACTCGTCTACCACAATGTGAAGAAAGAAGTCGCAGAGCAGGGCGTCATCTACACGGATTTGGAGAGTGCCATGCACGGCCCTTACGAGCAGATGATACGCGATCACTTTATGAAGCTCGTGCCGCCGACCGACCACAAGTTTGCGGCACTGCACGGCGCAGTCTGGTCCGGCGGATCCTTTGTCTATGTGCCGCCGGGTGTCCGCGTCGAGATTCCGCTGCAGTCTTATTTCCGGCTGAATGCGCCGGGCGCAGGACAGTTTGAGCACACATTGATCATTGTCGATGAAGGCGCTTATCTTCACTTTATAGAGGGTTGCTCGGCGCCAAAGTACAATGTCGCAAACCTGCACGCAGGCTGTGTGGAGCTCTTTGTCGGCAAGCGGGCGACCATCCGCTATTCAACCATTGAGAACTGGTCGAAAAATATGTACAACCTGAACACGAAGCGCGCCAGAGTTGAGGAGGACGGCAAAGTCGAGTGGATTTCCGGTTCCTTCGGCTCCCATGTCGGCTATCTCTATCCGATGAGTGTGCTCGCAGGCGATCGGGCGCGCTCGGAGTTCTCCGGCGTGACGTTTGCGGGCGCAGGGCAGAATCTCGACACGGGCTGTAAGGTTGTGCACATCGGCAGGAATACGAGTTCCTATGTGAACACTCGCTCAATCTCAAAGAGCGGCGGCATCTCGACCTTCCGCTCGGCGGTTGTCGTGCAGGCCAGCGCGGAAAATGCAAAGAGTTCCACATCCTGCCAGTCGCTGATGCTCGACGCTGAGAGCCGTTCGGACACGATTCCGGCGATTGAGGCCAAGACAAACAAGGCGGACATCGGCCACGAGGCAAAGATTGGACGCATCTCCGATGAAGCAGTCTTTTATCTGATGAGCCGCGGCGTCTCCGAGGAGGATGCGCGCGCACTGATCGTGAGCGGTTTCGCGGACAATGTCGGCAAGGAGCTGCCGCTCGAGTATGCAGTCGAGATGAACAACCTGATACGGCTTGAGATGAAGGGTGCAATCGGATAAGGGGGCAAGAATGAAGTTTAATATATTGGCGAGCCCGACCTTCAGTTGGCTCAAGATGAACGGCGGAGAGCTTTTAGACCTCCCCGCGATGGAGCGCCTCTCCCCGGCGATTGAATTGCCGGAGGGCGTGCGCGTCGAGAAACTGAACGGCGTCCGGGCAAAGGAGATGCGAACTGGCGGCGGCGAGGAATTTGGACAGGCGCTCGCAGCGGCAAAATTGCCCATCCTCATCTGCACCGTGCCGGAAGACCAGCAGATTGCAGGGCGGGATGCGCTCCGCCTCTTGTTTGAGTTGCCGGACGAGGGCGAGGAGTACGATCCGAAGGGACGCATTGCCCTAAAGAGCAAGAAGACCAACGACGCACCGGCGCAGGCGGGCAAGTTTGCAGAGGTCGAGTTGAACCTCGAGACAGGCAGTTCGCTCACGGCTGTCATGGACTACCACTCCGAGGCAGCGGCGAAGGGGCTCGCGGGTGTGCAGACGAAGATCACGCTCGGCGAGGGCGCAAAGCTCACGCTCGTGCAGATTGTGCGCCTAGGCAGCGGTTATACGTTCCTGAATGATGTCGGCGCAGTCTGCGGCAAAGATGCCGAGCTCCGCGTGATTCATCTCGTGCTCTCGGGCAAACACATCTACCAGGGCTTCAATTCTGCAATGGCGGGTGATCGCTCGCAGGTGGCAGTCGATGTGGGCTATGTCGGTGAGGATCACGCGCGCTATGATCTGAACTATGAGAGCATCCACACCGGCAAAAAGACAAGCGCCGAGATTCATGGCAAGGGTATACTCCGCGGCAGGGCAAAAAAAGTGTTCCGCGACAGCATTGATCTCCGAAAAGGATGCTCCGGCAGCGAGGGCAATGAGACCGAGGATGTGCTCCTGATGGATGAGACCGTCGAGAATCGCTCGCTGCCGATTATTCTCTGCAGCGAGGACGATGTGGTCGGGAACCACGGCGCGACGATTGGACGCCTCGACGAGGATCTGCTCTTCTATATGGAGTCCCGCGGCATGCAGAAGGATGAGATTTACGAGATGATGGCGAAGGCGAGAATCGACGCAATCGTGCGGAAAATTCCGGACGCGAAGACGCGCCACGACTTGCTGGAGCTCGATGAGGAAGAGGAGCGGGAAGAGCGATGACAAGTGAGGAGAGAAGAACCATGGATTTGAAAATCCGAAGGGATTTTCCGCTGATTGACGCGCATCCGGAGATCGCCTACCTCGACAACTCTGCGACGACGCAGAAGCCGGAGAGCGTGCTCCGCGCGGTGCAGAGCTACTATCTCGAGGAAAATGCAAACCCGCTGCGCGGGCTCTATGAGCTCTCGGTCAAGGCGACCGAGGCCTATGAGGACGCGCGAGAGGCGGTTCGCGAATTTATTCGTGCGGCGAGCCACGAGGAGATCATCTTCACGCGGAACGCAACCGAGAGCCTGAATCTGCTCGCCTACGCTGCGACGGAGGCCTTTCTCGGCGCGGGAGATGAAATCCTGATCACGATTATGGAGCACCACTCGAATTTGATTCCCTGGCAGCAGGCGGCGGCCAGAAAGGGCGCGGTGCTCAAGTTTCTCGAGCCGGATGAGGAGGGCTATATCTCCGAAGAGCAGTTCCGCCGCATGCTTGGTCCGAAGACAAAACTCGTCTCGATGACGCATATCTCGAATGTGCTCGGCGTCAAAAATGACGTGAAGACCTTTGCGCGCATTGCGCACGAGAACGGCAGTCTTTTCATTCTGGACGGCGCGCAGTCCGTGCCGCACATTCCGGTTGATGTGACCGATCTCGATGTGGACTTCCTCGCATTTTCCGGTCACAAGATGCTCGCGCCGATGGGCATCGGCGTCCTCTACGGCAAGCGAGAGCTTCTGCTCAATATGCCGCCTTTCCTGTTTGGCGGCGAGATGATCGAGTATGTGAGCCGCGAAAAGGCGACCTGGGCGGAGCTCCCACATAAGTTTGAGGCGGGAACGGTCAATGTGGGCGGCGCAGTCGGCCTGCATGCGGCAATTGACTATTACAAGCAGCTCGGCTGGGACACGATTCTGGAGCGCGAGGCGCATCTCAGCTGCCTCGCGATGGAGAAGCTCTCGGCAATCCCGCACCTCAGAATACTCGGGCCGAAGGGCGGCGAAGAGCACCACGGCATTTTTACCTTCACGATAGAGGGCGTGCACCCGCACGACATTGCAACCGTGCTCGATACGGAACGCATCGCGATCAGGGCGGGACACCACTGCGCACAGCCGCTCATGCAGTTTATGAAGACGCCGTCCACGACGCGCGCAAGCTTTGCTTTCTATAATACCGAGGATGAGTTAGACCGCCTTGCAGAGAGCCTTCGCAAGGTGCGCCGCGAGATGGGCTATCAGGAGTGACCATGAATGAAAAGACTTTTTACAATGAAATTCTGACCGACCATAACCTCCACCCGGGCAACAAGCACGACATCCCGGATGCGAATCTGGTCCTCGAGGGCGTGAACCCGAGCTGCGGCGATGACATCATCTTGAAGCTCAAGGTCGTTGACGGCGTGATTCAGGATGGCGGTTTCACCGGTGACGGCTGTGCAGTCTCGCAGGCCTCAGCGGACATGATGCTGGACCTCGTGATCGGCAAGACTGAGGCGGAGGCAAAGCGCCTCGCCGACATCTTTTTCCGCATGATCAAGGGCAATATCACCGAGGAAGAGCGGGAAGAACTCGAAGAGGCTGGGGTCTTAAAGGACATCTCACACATGCCGGCGCGCGTCAAGTGCGCGGTGCTCGGCTGGCACACCATGGAAGAGATGCTGAACGGCAATGCAGAGCCGGTCACAACTGAGGACAAGTAAATGGGACTGAATCCCTTGCAGCTCGTGAAGCTCTTCGGCATGAACCAGAAGTTTCAGAAAAACCACCCGAAGGTCAGCGCCTTTTTCCGCACACAGTTTGCGGGCGGTCTGACCGAGGATACGATACTGGAGCTCAGTGTCACCAAGCCGGGTGAGGAGACCGTGAGCACCAATATGCGGATCCGGAAAGAAGATTTGGAGTTGCTCGAAGAATTGAAGAAGATGAAATAAGTGAGAAAGCGCGCCGATGCGGATTTGTCGGTGCGCTTTGTTGTGTGAAGGTTTTGCAATTAAGCGGAGAAAAGCCTTGTATATCTATGGCATGAAGCGTTTTACCAACTCTTTTCGTGTATTTACTCTATCAAAAAGAAGCTACCGCAAATGACTTGCGGTAGCTTCTTTTTGCGATACGCATATGACGCACGCGGGAGGCAATGAAAAGCTCATGGCTTTGTTTTCGTTCAGCCACTGCCCCGTCTGAATGGTGGCACCCCAGTGAACATAAGATGCATATCAGCGCTTGTTGCTCTTTCTCCAGATGTGCATCTTCTCCGCTTCCTGAATGAGCTCGTCGCGGAAGTCCGGGTGTGCGATCGAGATGATGCGCTCGGCGCGCTGCCAGTTGGTCACGCCCTTTAAGTTGACCATGCCGTACTCGGTCACAAGATAGTGAATTGCACTTCTCGGGTCGGAGACAGTGGAGCCCGGCGTCAGTGTCGCGCGGATGCGTGACTTCTTTTCGCCGCTCTTAGTCTCGAATGCAGAGCTCATGCAGATAAAGCTCTTGCCGCCCTTCGAGAGGTAAGCGCCGAGCACAAAGTCGAGCTGACCGCCGGTGCCGGAAATCTGCCTGGTGCCCGCGGACTCCGCGTTGACCTGGCCGAAGAGGTCTACATCGACCGCGTTGTTGATTGAGATAAAGTTGTCAATCTGGCCGATCACATAGGGATCATTCGTGTAGTCGACAGGCGCGCTCATGCAGCCGGGGTTACAGTTGAGGTGGTCGTAGAGCTTCTTTGTGCCTGCGGCGAAAGCATAGACTTCTCGTCCTTTGTCAAAGGGTTTTTTCTGGTTTGTGATTTTACCTGCGTCATAGAGATCCACAAAGGCATCGACATACATCTCGGTGTGAACGCCGAGATCTTTCAGGTCCGAGGCCGCAATCATGCTGCCCACGGTGTTCGGCATACCGCCGATGCCGAGCTGGAGGCAGGCGCCGTTCGGAATCTGCTCGACAATGAGGCGCGCGACTTCGCGGTCCACCTCGGTCGGCGGCGCACCTGCGCCGAGCTCCTGCATCGGCTCATTCTCGCCCTCGACAATGAAGTCGACGTCAGAGATGTGAACGGCATTCTGATAGCCGCCGAGACATACGGGCTGGTTTTTGTTGACCTCGACGACGACCTTGCCCGCGGAAGCGCACATCGCGGCGAGGTGAGAGGCCTGCGGGCCAAAGTTAAAATAGCCGTGCTCGTCCATCGGCGCGACCTGCAAAAAGGCAACCGCCGGCTTCTCGATATTGTTCTCGCGGTAAAACCGCGGGAGTTCAGCATAGCGCATCGGGTTGAAGAAGCCAAAGCCCTCAGAGACCGCCTTCCGCTCCCAGCCGCCGAGGTGCCAGGAGTTCCAGCAGAAGTGCTCTGCCGGGTTCTCGATTTCGAAAATGGCAGGTTTTCGAACCAGGACGCCGCCGCGAATTTTGACGTCTGTCAGCTCCGGCATGCGGCATGCGAGCGCCTTGTCGATTGCGACCGGGGTGCCGACGCACCAGCCATAGTCAATCCAGTCACCGGACTGCACCAGCGCTGCAGCGCGCTCGGCGCTCACCAATTTCTGTTTATATTCTTCGTGAATGTTCATTTTGCCCTCCTCTTGCGCTTCCTTTTCGTGTGATTTCAGCAGTATGAATAAAAAGCTTTGTTCTAAGTGTAACATTCTGCTGCGCGCTTTTCAACGAAGAAGCACTTGCCGCATACAAGCGCAAGAAAAGTGATAAAATAGGCAAAATAGAGCAGGGGGTATTCGCAAGAAGCGAGAGAAAGAGCGCAAGAACAGCTATAAAAGGCGAGGAAGAGCGCAGGGTTTTGACGTGAAAAAGTACAGTCCGATTTGACAAAAAGACTATTTTTGCGCTATTATCGCCATGGGTCTTAAAGCGTGGGAGTTTGCATTCTCACGATTGGGACAAGTTGTACAACATGTATCGCATAGCGAAGGAGGAACCGGATATGTCGAAGAAAATTGTTCTTGCAGGCGCATGCCGCACCGCGATTGGAAAGATGGGTGGAGGTCTCAGCACCACGCCGGCAGTGGAGCTCGGTGCACTGGTCATCAAGGAGGCGCTGCAGAGAGCAGGCGTGAAGCCGGAGCAGGTGGATCATGTCTATATGGGCAACGTACTGCAGGCAGCTCTGGGTCAGAATCCGGCGCGTCAGGCAGCGCTGAAGGCAGGTCTTCCCTACACATCCACGGCAGTTACGGTAAATATTGTCTGCGGCTCTGGCTTGAACTGTGTCAATATGGCGGCGCAGATGATTGAGGCGGGCGATGCAGATATCGTCGTCGCAGGCGGCATGGAAAATATGTCGATGGCACCGTATGCACTGACCAAGGCGCGCTTCGGTTATCGCATGAACAATGCAACGATGATCGATACGATGGTGAACGACGGTCTCTGGGATGCGTTCAATGACTACCACATGGGTATTACGGCAGAAAATGTCGCTGAGAAGTATGGTCTCACGAGAGAAGAGCTCGATGCGTTCTCGGCAAACAGCCAGCAGAAGGCTGTCGCAGCGCAGCAGAGCGGCGCATTTGACGAGGAGATTGTACCGGTTGAGATCAAAACCAAGAAAGGCACGGTTGTCTTCAATAAGGATGAGGGACCGAGAGAGGGCACCACAGTGGAGACGCTGTCAAAGTTGAAGCCGGCATTCAAGAAAGACGGCATTGTGACGGCTGGCAATTCCTCCGGCATTAACGACGGCGCCGCAGCTGTGGTTGTGATGAGCGAGGGAAAGGCAAAAGAGCTCGGCATCAAGCCGATGGCAGTCTGGATTGGCGGCGCGCTTGGCGGTGTGGATCCGGCTATCATGGGTATCGGTCCAGTCGAGGCTTCGACGAGACTCTTCAAGAAGACTGGCTTCGGCGTACAGGACATGGATCTCATTGAGGCAAACGAGGCATTTGCGGCGCAGTCGGTTGCAGTCGCAAGAGATTTGAATTTTGATATGGCAAAGGTCAATGTAAATGGCGGTGCAGTTGCGCTCGGCCACCCGATTGGCGCTTCCGGCTGCCGCATTCTTGTGACGCTGCTCTATGCGATGAAGCACAAGAATGCAAAGAGAGGTCTTGCGACGCTCTGCATTGGCGGCGGACAGGGCTGCGCAACGATTGTCGAGCGGTGCAATTGAAATTAAATGAGATGGGAGGGTCTCCGCGCGCGGAGACCCTCGATTGATTTCTCCCTGGGAGGCGAGATAAATGGGATATGTGAGATGTGAGGCGAAGGATGCTGTCGCTGTTGTGACCATTGACCGCGAGAAGGCGCTGAATGCCCTGAACGCAGAGGTGCTGGATGACTTGAAGGCGGCATTTGACGGCATTGATACGGATGTGATCCGCTGTGTGATTGTGACCGGCGCAGGAGAGAAGTCCTTTGTGGCGGGAGCTGATATCACCGAGATGTCAAGTCTGGATGCAGCGGGCGGCGAGGCGTTCGGCAAGAAGGGAAATGATATTTTCCGGATGATTGAGACTTTCCCGGTTCCGGTCATCGCGGCGGTCAACGGCTTTGCGCTCGGCGGCGGCTGTGAGCTTGCGATGAGCTGCGACTTCCGAATCTGCGCAGAGCAGGCCATTTTTGGACAGCCGGAAGCGGGGCTCGGCATCACGCCGGGTTTTGGCGGAACCCAGCGCCTCGCTCGTCTCGTGGGCCCTGGCATGGCAAAACAGCTCATCTATACCGCAAAGAATATCAAGGCGGCGGAGGCGCTCCGCATCGGCCTCGTGAATGCTGTCTATCCGGCAGAGGAACTCATGGCGGCAGCTGAGAAGCTCGCAGCTCAGATCGCGTCGAATGCGCCGATTGCGGTTCGCGCCTGCAAGAGGGCTATCAACGAGGGACTTGAAGTGCCCGTGGAACAGGCAGTTGTGATGGAAGAGAAGCTCTTTGGCAGTTGCTTTGCGACCGAAGATCAGAAGACTGGCATGCAGGCGTTTCTCGAGAAGAAAAAAGGTGTGGTCTTTCAGAACCGCTGATGGGAAATTTGCGCGGTTATCTCAAAATTACATAAGGAATTTCCTTAAGCGACTGGAAAAAGAGCATTCGTTATAGTAATATAATGAGAGATTGTGCCGAAATCGGCAAAACGCACAGAGGAGG
Source organism: uncultured Stomatobaculum sp. (assembly GCA_938010625.1). GTDB lineage: Bacteria > Bacillota > Clostridia > Lachnospirales > Lachnospiraceae > Moryella. Next base: position 20,149 of record CALLVJ010000361.1, read on the forward strand.
AACAGCATGAAGGTAGGCGTTATCGGCGCTGGCACCATGGGTGGCGGCATTGCGCAGGCATTTGCGCAGGTAGACGGATATGAAGTTTGTCTCTGCGATCTGACAGATGCATTCGCAGAGGGCGGCAAGAAGAGAATTGAAAAAGGACTTGCGGGACGCGTCGCAAAGGGCAAACTCTCGCAGGAGGAGATGGATAAGATTTTGTCCCGCATCAAGACCGGCACGAAGGAGATTTGCACGGACTGCGACCTGGTGATTGAGGCGGCAATCGAGAACATGCAGATTAAGAAGCAGACCTTTAAGGAACTCTCTGAGATCTGTAAGAAGGACTGTCTGTTTGCGACCAATACCTCCTCGCTCTCCATCACGGAGATCGGCGCAGGTCTTGACCGTCCGGTCGCTGGCATGCACTTTTTCAACCCGGCACCGGTCATGAAGCTGGTTGAGGTGATCTCCGGTCTGGATACGCCGCAGGAGGAGCTGGATCGCATTGCGAAGATCGCGGAGAGCATTGGCAAGACAGTTGTGCCGATGCAGGAGTTTGCAGGTTTTGTTGTGAACCGCATCCTGATTCCAATGATCAACGAGGCGATCGGCGTCTATGCGGACAACAAGGTTCCGGCAGAAAAGATTGATGAGGCAATGAAGCTCGGCGCGAACCATCCGATGGGACCGCTGGCACTCGGCGACCTCATTGGCCTTGATGTCGTGCTCGCAATTATGGAAGTTCTGCAGAGTGAGACCGGCGATCCGAAGTACAGACCGCATCCGGAACTCCGGAAGATGGTTCGCGGCGGCAGACTGGGCAGAAAGACCGGCAGAGGTTTCTACGACTATACGAAGTAA